>NZ_JAVKEW010000052.1:0-45763 GCF_040226375.1 Coleofasciculus sp. G2-EDA-02
TTTTTGGACAGTTACCGACCGATAACCTTGGCGAGGCTAACTTTACCCCAGAAATGGGTGAAAACCGGAGGGGCAACCATACCCCTCCACCCCGAAAGGGGTATGCTTCTTAAACCGCTACCGCTTGTTCCTCCCTGGTCTAAAGCTTGCCCGATAAGCGAAGCGAAGGGACACAGGGTTTCCCACAACGAAGGATTTTTATGAAACTAACTTGTAAACAAGGTGAACTCAATACCAATCTTTCTCTGGTGAGTCGGGCGGTTCCCTCACGTCCCACCCATCCGGTGCTGGGTAATGTTTTACTTAAAGCCGATGCCAAAAATCAGCAAGTGTGCTTAACCGCCTTTGATTTGAGTCTAGGTCTGCAAACCAGTTTTAACGCCAACGTCGAAGCAGATGGTGCGATCGCGATCCCAGCTAAACTGTTCAACGACATTGTTTCCCGTTTACCAGAGGGAGACATTACTCTCGAAGATTCCCTCACCGAAGCGGATAATGATCCTGAAACCGAAAGCATATTGATCACCTTAACCTCAAAATCTGGACAATACAAAATGCGGGGAATGAACCCGGATGACTTTCCTGAACTTCCCCAAATCGAAGCGGGGATGGTGATTAAACTCCCGGTTGAAGCATTAATTGAAGGATTGCGCGGATCGTTATTTGCCACCAGCGCCGATGAAACCAAACAGGTGCTGACTGGGGTGCATCTGATGGTTCAAGAAGATAACCTGGAATTTGCGGCGACGGATGGTCACCGACTGGCTGTTGTGGAAACGCCTAACACTAAACCGGTGAGTGCAGAAAACTCAGAGGATGAAGAGAACCCAACCTCTGAAGATACCCTATCGCCCTTTGAACTAACCGTACCCGCTAGAACTTTAAAAGAACTCGAACGGATGCTAGGACTCCCTCAATCCAGCGATACCGTCGCCTTGCGGTTTGAGGTGGGTCAAATTATCTTCCAAGGTGGTAATCATCGCTTGACCAGTCGGACATTAGAAGGACAATATCCGGCTTATCGCCAACTCATCCCCCGCCAGTTTCAACGCCAGGTAGCTATTGATCGGCGTCAATTACTGAGTGCAGTTGAGCGAATTGCCGTCTTGGCTGATCAGAAGAATAATATCGTCAAGTTTGATATTGACGAGTCCGCCCAAAAAATTGCTCTGACTGTGGACACTCAAGATGTTGGTAGTGGTACTGAGTCCCTAGCGGCACAAGTTACGGGTGACAGTATAGAGATTGCCTTTAATGTAAAGTACTTAATCGATGGCTTAAAGGCACTGTCTACGTCAGATATTCAACTACAAATCAATGCGGCGAATACCCCAGTGATTCTCACGCCTCTGGGTGGCTTAAAAATGACCTACCTAATTATGCCTGTGCAAATTCGGGATTGACCTCGCGCCACTAAACGCTTCGCGCTGGCTTCCGGGGATTCTTCCTTCACAAGGAAGAAGCCTTTACTTCGGAAAGAGGACATGGTTGTATAGCAGTAGACACATCGATTAGGACTTTCCTTTCCTGTTGTAGAGACGTTGCATGCAACGTCTGGAACCAAATGATGCGTCCTAACCGCTATGGCGATTGCTATACAACGTCGGTGGTTGTTGGCTTTACCCTCCAGTAGAGACGTCGCCGGCTACGTCTCTACTTATTAATAAAATCTCTATTGGCGATACGCTCATGC
Source organism: Coleofasciculus sp. G2-EDA-02 (assembly GCF_040226375.1). Lineage (NCBI taxonomy): Bacteria > Bacillati > Cyanobacteriota > Cyanophyceae > Coleofasciculales > Coleofasciculaceae > Coleofasciculus > Coleofasciculus sp. G2-EDA-02. The sequence continues at coordinate 1,694 of NZ_JAVKEW010000052.1, forward strand.
CGTTTATTTCCTTTCCAAAGTGCATTGGGGCGATTATTTGACCTTCATCCTACCTAATTTTCTCATTTTAGTCATGAAACTATACATTATTAATGGATATTTTTATCCAAAAATAAATTTATTGTAGTTGACTAGGATAAGCTCAAATACGATGTTCCCTAGAAACCATCGATTAATTTCTCTACCAAACTTTCATTACTATTATTTATCTTTTTGAAACCCTTCCTGATATCTGCTATTATCTATAAGCGGATTTTACCTTTTAAATTGTTCAATAGAATAGGGCAATCAGCAAAACGGTAAAAACGGAAACAATTCTTTTCCTGTAGTCCATTATACAGTTTATCCAGTGATATAGCCACCCTAAAGGAGGCAAAAAAAACAGGGATCAAAAGCATACCCAATCAGGGTTATTATTTCCAAAATGTTAGACACACACTCTCTCGCCATCAATAATTTTTCACCAACTTGACCCCTATCCTCTGGGTGCAATAGACGGACTATTATAAGTAAGACTTGCGGCAATGGGGGTTCACCTTCAACATTTACCTGACATTTTTAAAAAGTTTACAAAGTCTTCATCTTCAGTTTACACAGTCTTCATCATTACTTAACTTAATACTCCTGTCTCATTTTCAAATTGTTGATAACTGTAATGTAAACAGTAAGTTAAGCAAACCAGGGTTCATCAGCGTGCTTACCTTATCAACAGCGAATGATTGATCTGTGATGCAACCCGTAATTGATAAACACGTTATCATCTCTGACCATCTGGTCACCATGGTATTCACAGACCTCGTTAATTCTACCGCTGTCAAAAAATATTTGAAGGGAAATGACATCACCAGCCGCAATCGCCTCTACTTCGACACGATTCTCAAACCCCATCGCCAGCGTGTTGAAGCGAATTTAGTGGCTTACGGAGGGCGTGTAGTTAAAACTGAAGGTGACGCTTATTTTGTGGTTTTCGCCAATGCGTCTCAAGCGGCTCAGTGGGCGGTGGCGCTGCAACTTAGTCACACCCATGAACCCATTGACACTCCCCTGGGTTCCTTACAAGTCAGAATTGGTATGCATACGGGGAGTCCCTTACCCGACGGTGATGATTTTATTGGCGAGGAAGTTGACTACGCGGCTCGGGTTTCCTCTCTCGCCCATGGGGGACAAATTCTGCTGTCGGAAGTGACAACAGATTTGATTTACGAGGCGGGAATTACCAACTTAAGCATTGTTTCCCGTGGCAATCACTACTTAAAGGGTATTGGCAAAGCTCCGATTTTTGAACTGCAATACCTCAACAAGCAGCAACGACAGCGCCAAAAACCCAGATCTTGGAAATCTCGGAGTCTTCAACTGTTGGCAAGTCTGACGGGTGCAGGTATGGCAATGGGTGTCGGTTTGGTGGGTGTGCTACAGCCTCTGGAAATGAAGGCGTTTGACCACTTTATACAAATCCGTCCTCAACAGGAAAGTCCTGACTCACGCCTGCTGATGATTACGATTACAGGTCGTGATGTTCAAGCTCAATCTTCTGCCCAACGCCAAGGGTTATCGTTGACAAATGCTAAATTGGCTCAACTCCTGGAAAAGTTAGCTCAATACCAACCGCGAGTTATTGCTTTAGATCTCTATCGCGATTTTCCGGTAGAACCTGAGTATCGTAATTTAGCCAATCGTTTACGGCAAGACAACCGTTTAATCACGGTTTGTAAGGTGGGGGATACAACGGATAATCCGGGAATTGCGCCCCCTCCAGATATTCCTGTAGACTCCTTACCCGAACGAGTCGGGTTTAGTGATGTAACACTAGACCCAGATGGCGTTGTGCGTCGTCATCTTTTGGGTTTAGCGCCTCCTGAGCAATCTGAATGTCAAATCAGTAATTCTCTGAGTCTAGTCATGGCTTTGCGGTACTTGGAAGATGAGGGCATTACAGCTCAATTGACTCAAAACAATGACTTGCAGATTGGTCAGGTTGTTTTCCCGACTCTAAAAAGCAATAGTGGAGGGTATCAGAATACCGATGCCAGAGGTTATCAAATCTTGGTGAATTATCGGGCTACGGGTTCGGTAGAAGCGATCGCGCCTGCTTATACGTTAGAAGAGGTGCTTTATGAGAATAAATTAACGCCTGAATTGGTCAAAGACCGCCTGGTTTTTATTGGTACTGTTGATAAAACCTTTCACGATATTCATGCAACTCCTTACAATCAAGGTAACCGACCTGAGGCGGCTGGGGTATTTCTGCAAGCCCAGATGACGAGTCAAATTATCAGTGCGGTTAAGGATGGACGTCCTCTGTTGCTGTGGTGGTCCGATTGGGCTGAATATGTTTGGATTGGGGCTTGGTCTGTTGTGGCTGGTTGGGTTAGTTGGCGTTTCCGTTCCCCTCTGGTGCTGGGTTTGGCAGTCGCCGGAATGCTGATTGTTCTCTATGGCTGCTCTTATGTGATTTTTCTCCAAGGAATTTGGGTGCCGATGATACCATCGGGCTTAGCGATCTTTGTCACCAGTGGCATGGTTCGTGTGTATTTTTCTCATCCCGGTCTAAAATACTGGATGCTTTATTGATTCCCCCATTTGGCACGACTAAATCGCGGACTTCTTCGCCTCCTGTATTTTGGACAGATTAGGGGCATGGCAGCACTGCCGTGACCTGTCCATTAAGATGGACTTAATCCCACAGATGCTTAATCCAACAGATTTAGGATATGAAACGTAAACAATTGAACGGGCTAGGAGGGATTCGAACCCCCGACACCGTGGTCCGTAGCCACGTGCTCTAGTCCACTGAGCTACAAGCCCTAGCTGTGATCTCTCACCGATTACTTAGAATATCACATCTTTATCCAATGACGCAAGAGTATTCCCAAAAATCATCCCTCACTCATCTAAATTCTCAGGGTCAAGCCCAAATGGTGGATGTCTCCAGCAAACCCGCTACCCGTCGCCAAGCTGTCGCAGCGGCTCAAGTGCGGATGCAAACGGCGACATTCCAGGCGATTGAGACGGGTAATGCGCCGAAAGGAGATGTTTTAGCCACCGCCCGACTGGCTGGTATTATGGCAGCCAAGCAGACGGCAAACTTGATTCCTTTGTGTCATCCCTTACCCCTACACCAAGTCGAGGTACAAATCCAACCTGATTCTCAACTACCGGGGTATCAGATTCAGGCGTCTGTGACGACAAAAGCCGAAACGGGGGTAGAAATGGAGGCTCTGACTGCCGTTTCTGTTGCCGCTCTTACTTTGTACGATATGGCAAAAGCTTTGGAGAAATCGATTCAAATTGAATCTATCCGCCTGTTGAGTAAGACGGGTGGCAAATCCGGCGAGTATCAATCCCCCAGTTGAGCGAGCTTTCCTATCCCTTCTACGCCAATTGGCGTAGGTAATTTCTGTAAATATACGGATGTCTACCACCTCAAGGAATATTTATATTAAGGCTTGATGAGCTAATTGTACTGAGGGGATTAGCAAAAATCTGTATTGTACTTTTGATAGTTTGCAGTAGGAGATGGGTAATCAATGATTTACTGTGTGGGTATTATTTACGGAACAATAGCCGCTTATTTATTTACCGTTTGGTTTGAGTTGACTGATGATATGAGGACTTTATCTGAGCCACAAAAGGTCTTCTCCTGGGTGACGTTAATTGTTGCTGCTGTATTTTGGCCCCTGGTAATCCCGATTGCTTACACTAAGCTGCTTAAATCTCAAACTTCTAAAAGACTTATTTGAACAGGGTTATATCCTAGAGAATTGGCAGTAATAGGTTGATGAAAAACTTGACTGCCGGATAATAGTAAATAGCTCTACACTCTGTTTTGAGAAACGCTTTGCGGAAACTTAGAAATAATTAACATCAATAACCAAATGTAGGGGCTTGGTAACCAAGCCCCTACAGATACGGGTGGGAAATAATGTTAACCGGGAATCATCATACTCACCGTTTGACTCCAGGGTCCTGATTCCCCTTTGGTGTTGACCCAGCGTAGCATGAAGTAAGCGGTTTTCCCCACATCTTCACCGCTGAATTCCATCACATACGGTGTCGCTGTATCCAAGGCTACAAAGGTTAACTCCTTCGGATCAGTGGGCGGTGAATCACCAATTTTCACCCAAATTTCACTGCCAATTATGCCACTGGGTTTGGCTTTGCGTGTGGGTGTGGTTTCATCAACGAAATGAAGTACGGTGTAACGGTTCCTTGGTACGGTGTAACGGTTCCTCGTGCAATATGACAGAAATCATTGAACCGCTAAAATCTCCCAAAACGTAGCCGATTACGTCTCTACAAGATTCCCCATCTCTCCTATTCAATCTGTTTCAGTTTTAGGGTGGCGTTTATAGAGAAGTTCCGATACAAGGTATCGAGAAAATCAATGATGATTTGGGTTTGGCTCCGGGTTGAGGAAAAGGGAAAAAGAGTAAAATTTTTCCTTGACAAATTAAATGAAGTTATGTAATGTATAAGAAGGATACAGAATAAATTTTAATACCAACGGAATAAAACGTCAGTGAACAAGACTTTTTGGGAACATAGTTTTTCGGGTCAGATTCAGAATCATTCTACCGTTGTTAAAGACGACTTTTACTAATAGCGTGTAGGTTAACACAATGCGGAGCGGCAGCAAGGTTGAAGCCGCCGTAGGGTCAAGGGTTTCTCCCAAGTTCTTTAACGCCAGTTTTAGAGGCTCTATATCATTTGTGCTAACCGACAATTAGAGGATTGAGAGGCGCTGCGCTGATGTCAGACTAAGGAACGCTATTTTGGCTCAGGCTGACTTAGCTAATATCTCCTTAACTGATGCGACTGGACTGACACAGTTAAACTGGTGGGATAGATTTATGGTTAGATCGGGTGCACGCCGTTGAGATGGGTGCACGGGATTTAGATACGGGTGCACGGGATTTAGATACGGGCGCACGGGATTTAGATCCGGGTGCACGGGATTTAGATACGGGTGCACGCCATTTAGCTCCGGGTGCACGGGATTTAGATACGGGCGCACGCCATTTAGCTCCGGGCGCACGGGATTTAAATACGGGCGCACGCCATTTAGATACGGGCGCACGCCGTGCGCCCCTACAATTCTAATCCACCAATTAAGGTGTGCCACGCCAACGCCATCCACAGTTACGTTGTTAACGACTCCTAGTGCCGTTTTTTGATCTACCTATAATCCGGATGGCTGAACTGTTTTTTGAAACATTTACAGCTCGTTCACCTGCAGATTAAAGGTAAATTCAGCCAAATCCAAATCCTAAAGCGTCTCCACGAGTGAGATTAACTTTAGGATGCATCGACATGGGTTTTAAACCCAAGAGTTTTCTAATCCTGAAAAACAATAGAATTATGCCAGCTTTAGACTTTAGTGAACAAGAGTTATTCGGGAATGACTTTAGTGGGCAAAACCTAAATGGTTCCACCTTTTTCAAAGCTAAACTCGATGGGGTCCAATTGGTTGAAACCGCCTATAAGAGGGACTACCTTTGAAGAAGCCGTACTGCTAAATGTTGATGCAACCGGTGCCATCTTTGCCGCCAATGGGAGCTTTGGTCCTGCTACTTTCTTTAAGGCAACTTTAGAAAATGTTAATCTCAGTGACGCCAACCTAAGGGGGGCGAATCTATCGTTAATTAGCACAAAATTCATTACCCTAACCAACGCCAACCTGACGAATGCGAATTTACGAGAGGCGAATCTAAGTGGCGAGCAGTCGGATCGCCCCAACCTCCAGGGTGTCAATTTAACTGGCGCGGATTTATACAAAGCCAAGCTAAAAGCGGCGGATTTTACGGGGGCAAATATTACTAATGCTAGCTTAGAAGAAGCGGATTTGGAAGCCACGCTGCTGATTAATGTCAATGCAACTGGGGCGGATTTCCGCTTAGCTAATCTCACTGATCTTACTCTGGAAAATTCTATCTTTGATTTAGCGAATTTCAGTGGTGTTTCTCTGAGTGATGTGTCAGTCGAACCCGGAGCAACGGGTAATGTCAGATTCCGTGGCGCTGATTTAAGCGGCTTTCTCGCCGATGATGCGATGTTGACGGGGGCTGATTTTAGTTCCTATGTCGCTACCGATGGTACGGTAACCGTAACGAATCTCACGGGCGCTAAATTTGATGATACGGATATCAGTGGCGCTAACTTCACTCAAGCCAACGCTGAAGGTATCTTTATTAATGGGCTTGCGGTTGGCACGAATTTTACTGATGCTAATTTAAGAAACGCGGATTTATCCAAAGGCGACTTTACGGATGCTATCTTTGTCGGTGCGGATCTCACGGGTGCGATCGCGGTTGATGCGATCGGTTTAACCCTAGGCACTTCGGCTAATGATAATTATAGCGGCACATTAGGGAACGATAACATCTTCGGCTTTGATGGCGATGATACCCTTGATGGTGCTGGCGGTAATGATTACCTCGATGGTGGAATTGGTAGTGATTCCCTCATCGGCGGCGCTGGTAGTGATACCCTTTTTGGCGGCGATGGTGCGGATAATCTCAACGGCGGCGGTGGTAGTGATTTTCTCAAGGGCGGCGCTGGCGGTGATACCCTCCTGGGCGGTGCTGGTAATGATACCTTAGTCGGCGGTACAGGGAATGACACGATTACCGGCGGTGCCGACAGCGATACAATTTACTACAGCAGTGGTGATGGTCAAGACCGAATCAATGGATTCGTCACTGGAGTTGGGGGAGATATCTTGTCCTTTACTGATATTACTGCTATTGATGTGCGTTTCGTCAATGGTAATACCCAGTTTCGAGTTGGAGATGGGATAGGCGGCAATAGCGGTTTTGGTACAGGGAGTTTGTTAGTTACGTTGATTAATACTAGCTTCACCCAGGCTGATATTAGCACCAATATTGACCCAACCAATAATACAGTGTTTCAGTTCTCTTAATCGTTCCTCGTTAGGTTTGTAGTGAGGACTTTACTCCTCCGACAAGGGCGGGTTTAATGTAGGGGCGGGTTTTATAGCAGTAGACACATCGATTAGGACAAACGAACTGTTGTAGAGACGTTGCATGCAACGTCTCTACCAAATGATGCGTCTTAACCGCTATGGCGATTCCTATACAACTATCTTTTTGGTTACACCTAGATATAACTAAACCCGCCCCGACAAAGCTTTTGCCATCAGTTATCTGTAAAACCCGCCCCAAAAGCCATCATCCTTAATCACCCAATAAAACCAACACAGGAAATCCAACCCATGATTCCTCCCCGATTAATCCTCCTGATCATGACTTCAGTGCCCCTCTCCTAAGTTGAGGAGAGGGGGAATAATCAGGATAGCTACAGACAAAAAATCACCAAACAATTTGGTGACTTACATAACCAATTCATCGAAAAAAAGAGGTAAACTATGGCAATTATCAATGGCACACCAGAACCTGATATCCTAATTGGGACAGCCAATGCTGACCGGATTCGCGGCTTTGACAAAGAAGACTATCTGGAAGGCTTAGGTGGCAATGACACCCTCGAAGGCGGGGCAGAAAAAGATACCCTATTAGGTGGCGCCGGTGCCGATCGCCTTTTGGGGCAAGATGGTGAAGATGAACTCTATGGTGAGGGCGGTAACGATCAGCTCTTTGGCGGATTTGGCAATGATACCCTGTTTGGTGGCGTCGGTGCCGATCGCCTTTTTGGGGAAGACGGGGAAGATGAACTCTATGGTGAGGGTGGTAATGATACCCTTAACGGTGGAGACGGCAAAGACTACCTGGATGGGGGAGCAGGTAACGATTCCCTAGTGGGTGGCTTTGAAGATACTCTCTATGGCGGTGCTGGGGATGACACCTTAACCTTTGCTGATAACTTAGACGGGAAGAGTGTTCTCTACGGCGATGCTGGGAATGACTCCTTAGTCGGTAGTAACTCTGTGATTGAAGGGGATACCCTGGAAGGGGGCGCCGATAATGACTTCCTCGATGGACTCGATGGTGATGACGTGCTTTGGGGCGATGATACCTTAAGCGCCCCAGGTGCGGATACTCTCGTCGGCGGAGATGGCAATGATACCCTCTATGGGGATGGGGATACCTTGAGTGGCGGTGCTGACTCCCTCGTGGGTGGCGCGGGTGATGATATTCTCTATGGCTTTGCCGGGAATGATACCCTGGATGGCGGAGATGGTTTGGATACCCTCTATGGTGGGGATGGTGATGATGTTCTCAATGGGGGGCTAGGAGCGAGTACAATCTTTGGTGAAGCAGGTTTTGAGACAATCACCGGCGGTGCTGAAGGAGACTACATTGATGGTGGAGCAGATAGTGACTCCCTCTTCGGTGCTGGTGGCAATGATACGCTCTTGGGTAGCGATGGCAATGATACCCTCAGTGGTGGCGCCGGGGATGACTATCTGGATGGTGGAGTCGGTGTAGATCGCATTCTGGGTGGTGCGGGGAATGATACCCTGTTTGGTGGGGAAGATTTGGAGGATCAAACCGTAGCAGATACCCTGATTGGCGGGGCGGGCGCGGATGTCTTTCAATTGCTGTATCTGGAATTTATACCCGAAATCCCTGATCCGGGTGAGCCTCCCATACCGGAACCCGTTGGGGATGTGATCCAAGGCTTCGAGGATGGGATTGACTTGTTTGAGTTAGAGGTGCCCTTGTTTGAGGATCTACAGATCATCGGTAGTGGTAGTCATACCTTAATTAAAGTAGCCGAAACCGGCGAACTCATCGCCACGGTATTAAATACCAATCCCAGTTTGATTACTGAAGCCGATTTCTTGGTGTAGAAAAGGGGCGTGTCTATCCAGGGGAAGCTGGATAACCACGCCTCATCCTTGAGTCGCACCGAACTGTGCTTCAGAGTGATTTCGTCTTACTCCTGCTGTTTCTGGCAAAAGGGACAGTGGGAGCTAACTTATCAGACAGAACTATGCGTATTCTCTTTCTCCATCCTAATTTCCCTGCCCAGTTTCGTCATGTAGCGGCGGCTTTGGCGAAGGATAGCCGTCATCAAGTGGTGTTTGGCACAACTCGTCGTCAAGGGGGCTTACCGGGTGTTCAGAAGGCAGTCTATCGCCCCTCCCGTGAGGCGCGACAGGAAACCCATCATTATATTCGCCCTTTGGAAACGGCGGCGCTGCAAGGGCAAGCGGTGTATCGGTTGGCAGAGCAACTGAAGCGTCGGGGGTTTGTACCGGATATAGTATATGGTCATTCGGGTTGGGGTCCAACCCTATTTATTAAGGATAGTTTCCCAACGGCTCAATTACTCGGCTATTTTGAGTGGTTTTACCACGCCCATGGTTCTGATGCTGACTTTGATCCGAGGGAACCCCTGACGGCTGACGATGAAGCCCGGATTCGGTTGAAGAATGCGCCGATTTTGATAGATTTATATAGTTGCGATCGCGGGCTTTGTCCGACTGATTGGCAATATCAGCAGTTTCCACCGGAGTATCGCTCGAAGCTGACGGTACTTCATGATGGGATTGACACGGAATTCTTCTGCCCTAAACCGGGCGCCAAACTGGTGCTACCGAGGATTAATCTAGATTTATCTCAGGTTAACGAACTGGTAACCTATGTGGCAAGGGGGATGGAACCCTACCGAGGGTTTCCCCAGTTTATGGAAGCCGTTGCCTTACTCCAAGAGCGTCGAAAAGACTGTCATGTGGTGATTGTTGGGGAAAATCGGGTGGCTTATGGCAAAACTCTGCCGGATGGTCAAACCTATAAAGAGTTAATGTTGGAAAAATTTGCCCTAGATCAGGATAGAATCCATTTTACCGGCTGGCTACCTTACCCAGAATATTTACAAGTTCTGCAAGCTTCCTGTGCCCATGTCTATCTCACCCGTCCCTTTGTGTTATCCTGGTCAATGCTGGAGGCACTATCGACAGGATGCTTAGTTGTAGGGTCAAGAACCGCACCCGTAACCGAAGTAATCCAAGAGGGAGTCAACGGGTTATTAGCCGACTTTTTTTCACCCCAGGAAATTTGCGATCGCCTAGAGGAAGCCTTGAACCATCCCGAAAAGATGTCAGCAATCCGAGCCAAAGCCAGGGAAACCATTCAACAGCGCTACAACCTATCCCAGTTACTCCCCCAGCACCTGCAATGGATACAGCAACAAGGGGAAAAAACCAACCTGGTTTATTTCCGGGAAGGAATCAAACAAGAGCCACGATTAACCCCAGCCGAAAACGAGTCAACGGGTAAAATCACAGTAACAGAGACGGTGCAAATTGGCAACCGCACCCTAACTCATCAGGATTTGATTTGCCGACTGAATCAATACCAACTCCTACCCAAGCTCGAACAAGAACTAATTATAGATGATGCGATCGCGCCCTTTCGCTGTACGGAAGCCGAAGCAACCCAGTGCTGCCAAGACTTCTACAAACAGCATCAGTTACTATCAGAATCAGAATATCAAGCTTGGTTGCAGCAGCAAGGCATAACCGAACAGCAACTTATAGAGTTAGCAACCCGGAAATTAAGAATCGAGAAATTCAAACAAGCCACTTGGGGCAACAAATTAGAATCCTACTTTCTGAAACAAAAACAGCAATTAGATCGAGTCATTTATTCCCTGATTCGCCATCAAGACAAAGCCGTAGCACAGGAACTGTATTTCCGCCTACAAGAAAGTGAACAATCCTTTGCTGAACTCGCCCATCATTATTCCCAAGGTGCAGAGGCGAAAACCGGGGGATTAATTGGTCCTGTGACTCTAAATATACCCCATCCCCAACTCGCCAAACTCCTCAGCATCAGCCAACCAGGGCAGCTATTACCGCCAACGCGCCTAGGAGAGTGGTGGCTGATTGTGCGAGTAGAGAAATTTATACCGGCTCAACTGGATCAACCCATGCGCCAAAAGTTACTAGATGAACAGTTCACCGCCTGGTTAACCGAACAACTTCACTCTCCAACTCCAGATTCTTACCCGCATTTAAACCTAATTAATTCATCAGCGAATTTAGACAGAGAGCCTACCTCCTATCTCAAGAAAGGAGCTTAAAAAAGAGTAGGCACCACCCACCACCCTTAATGCCCTACCCTGATTATTCAACAACGGACAACTTACGATAACCTATGCGAATATTAGTAACCATTGCCCACGTTTTTAATCCAGACAGCAAAAGTCGGCACGCTTCCCAAGGACAAGATGCCCAACCCCGTATCCAAGCCTTAACTCAAAGTCTTGCCGTTTTACATCAGCTATTTAGTAAATCTCAAGATATTATCAATATCGCTCAACGAAAAGCCATCCCAGCAAACCAGCCTCACGCTTACGAACTCGACATTATTATTTGTACAACTCAAAAGAAGCATCTTTTAAATCGCCTCCCCCTGCCCGAACATTTCTACAACCACCACCCCACTCAAGCCGAACCCCTACTGTTAGGATTTGAATGTCAAGCCGTCTTACGGGATTGTCTGGGTGACTATGATTACTACTGTTATTTAGAAGATGACCTAATCCTGCACGACCCCTGGTTTTTTGTCAAACTTAATTGGTTTACTCAACAAGCGGGAGACTTAAGCTTGCTGCAACCGAATCGTTATGAAGTCTCCACTCACACCTTAAGCACCAAAGCCTACATTGATGGAGATTTAGCGCCCAAAGTAACCGCACCCTTTCAAACTGTCCAGGAAAAACCCAAAATTAACGGGAAAGTTATGGGAATGCCGATTACCTTTCATCGCGCCCTAAATCCTCATTCTGGCTGCTACTTTTTAAATGCAAATCAGATGGAGTATTGGGTGAGCCAGCCCCATTTCTTAGATCGCGACACCTGCTTCATTAGTCCCCTGGAAAGTGCAGCAACCTTAGGAATTATGAAGACATTTCGGATTTACAAACCGTCACCCAACCAAGCCAATTTTTTGGAGATTCAGCACTTTGGTTCAGCCTTTGTCAGACTAATTGGAGAACGGGTAAGTTTAGCAGCTTGTTGATGAGCGCTTGGCGCGGGGTGTCGGGAACTCAGGTTTCAGGGGAAATCTAGAAACCTGAGTCGGGGCGGGTTTGTCACATCCCTTGTGCAACCGAAAAGATAATCGTGAAACCCGCCCCTACAGAGGCGCTCCAACGGGGCTTGTTGATGGGCGCTTGGCGCTGGGGAATAGGGAATTTAAATCATCAACTCCATCCCCATCCATATTGATATTTTTTTTATAAGTTAAAAATAGAAGTATCAGTTATGTTAGTGTAGCGGCGTGGCAGACCTTATTTAATGTAGGGGCGCATGGCGTGCGCCCTTGACCAACCTGCGCCAAAGAAGTCGTAGAATTGACCAATTAATTAGGGCGTGACACAGTTAAAATGGTGGATTAGATTTGTCGATTTTATGGGCGCACGCCATGCGCCCCTACAGTTTCTGGATGTAATTCTAAATTCATCAAATCAGGTGTGCCATGCTACTACTGGCGTGACCGTCCTAAAAATGTAGGTTGGGAAAACGCAAGGAAACCCAACCAAAGCCTTGGTCATGTTCGGTTTCGTGCCTCAACCCAACCTACGGTGATGAACTATTTTAGCTGGGTCACGCCCCTACATTATGATAAACGTGCCATGTCTGTTGTTCCAGACGTGCCATGGCACGTCTGGAACAATCAGGATGAACCGATTCAACGAACCAAACGATAGTAGTATGGCAGAACACAAACGAATTGGTATTCTCACCAGTGGTGGGGATTGTGCGGGGTTAAATGCGGCGATTCGAGCGGTGGTTCACCGAGCGGTGGGAACGTATAATTGGGAGGTTTGGGGCATTTATCGCGCTACCCAAGGGTTGATGCAACGTCCTCCCCAAGCAGCTCGCCTGGAACCTCAGCAAGTAGATACGGCGCTAACCCTCGCCGGAACGATTTTGGGAACGACGAATAAAGGAAACCCCTTTGCATTTCCCATGTCCGATGGTACCGTGCGCGATCGCTCCTCGGAAATTATTGAAGGGTATCATCAGTTAGGACTTGATGCCCTAATTGGCATTGGCGGTGATGGCAGTTTAGCGATTTTGCGTAAACTAGCGGAAGTTGGCGGGATAAATTTGGTGGGGATTCCCAAAACCATTGATAATGATGTAGGGATTACCGAGCGCTCCATCGGATTTGATACAGCGGTAAATATTGCCACCGAAGCCCTAGACCGCTTACAGTTTACCGCCGCCAGCCATGATCGGGTGATGATCCTGGAAGTTATGGGACGCGATGCAGGTCATATTGCCATCAGTGCCGGAATTGCCGGGGGTGCTGATATTATTTTAATTCCGGAAATCCCCTATACTCTAGAACGAATCTGCCAGCAAATCCAACAGCGCAAACAACAGGGCAAAAACTATAGTGTCGCCATAGTTTCCGAAGCCGTTCCCACGGAATCCGGGGAAGTGGTGCAGAATACCCTTAGTTTTGGCGAATGTCGCTATGGCGGGGTGGGGCACTATTTAGCGGAGCGAATTAGCGCCTTAAGTGGTGCAGAAACACGAGTAACGGTGTTGGGACATACCCAGCGAGGTGGGACTCCCTCACCCTTAGATCGCCTCACCGCCTCGGCTTTCGGTGTCGCAGCGGTAGATTTAATTGCTGAGCAGGACTACGATAAGATGGTCACCTGGCAGAATCGACAGGTTGTCAGCGTACCGATTGTAGACGCGATCAGTCAATACCAAGCCGTGGATGCCGAGGGAACTCTGGTGAAAACCGCCAGAGGTTTGGGAATTTGTCTAGGAGATTAATCACCTTTGAAGTTCTGAGGTTGTAGCGGCAAAGACAAGAAAAGGGACACAAGTCTAAATCAGGCTTGATGTCCCTTACAGTGTACAATCATTTCTGGTTCAAAGAACGTTAAATAGAGTTGCTTTCGCTCTACCAGGCATTACTTGCAGTATGGCGACGCGCTCCACCACGATTATTCTCCCGGGGTCTAGCTTTATTAACTCTGAGCTGGCGTCCCATCCACTCTGCACCGTCGAGTTGAGAAATAGCAGAGTCTTCCTGAGCTTCGTCTGTCATCTCGACAAAGGCAAAGCCTCGAACTCGACCTGTTTCCCGATCTGTGGGTAATACGACTCGTTTGACAGTGCCATAATCAGCAAATACTGTTTTTAAGTCGTCTTCGGTTGCTTGGTAAGACAGGTTTCCTATGTAAATGGTCATTTGAATCGATAAGGCTGAACGAAATACAAAAGTTCAGAGCCACAGACGAAAACTTGAAAATGCAAGCTGCTTAAAGTCTTGTCTGATAATCCGTGGTTAATTTTCAGGGTAATCAACTATGCATGTAGCTGCCCAACAAAAATCTCACCAAAGGTAGAACTGAACTTATAGATATCGTTAATGATAACCCAGAAATGGGTTTCTGGTCGGTTATCTAGCTTACTAAACATGATGAAAGCATTTGAGCGGGGTAAGAGTCTCAAGCCATCGAAGTTCTATTCAATCGAGATAGATTGAGGTCCGCTCGTCCTACCATTGTCACTTCCTGTAGGAGTGGTTGTATAGCTGGTTGAGCCAGTTTGCTGATTAAGCCAACTTTTAACGGGGTCATCTGAAAGATTGAGTCGAAGCACTCCCGAACAAAATCCGCCTAAGAAGGCTACAGGCTGTTGGAACAATTCTTTAACGATAGGGGTGAGTTCATCAAGAAACATCTGTGAAATTCTCCTCCGGTCAATCAAAAGTTTGCTTATGGGTGGAATGGACAAAACCCAACCCTCTATTTGCCAAAACTGACGTCCCTAATTTATGGGCAGAGTGGCATTACCATTATCTTACTCGCCAAAGCACCACAAAAAAGCGAGTAAGGCAACAATCAGGGTTAATGAGGTGAACGGTTTCAATGAATTTAAGATATCCACCGGAAACAAGACGAGAACCTCTGAAAATAGCCAACTCATAATCAGCAGCAGCGAAATCAAGATAATTAAAGGCACAGTCCCTCCAGAGCCAAACGAGTGTGGCAGATGCCAAGGTGTCACCTCTTCAACTATATATAAGCGGTAAATCAGATAGAACAAGAGTAGACAGTCTGATCAACTGGTACTCAAGGGGGATAGGGAAAGAAGTTCACAATCAGTGTTTCCAGGAGAGTTAAGCTATGTTACGGCAAAGGGGTTCTCAAGTATTAATAGCCATGGTGATAGCGCTAACGGCTACACCCGTTTTATCCCAGTCAGCCAATTTTGGCAGGTTAACCTTATCACCCGGATTTTCCTCATCGTCAGGAGCGGCGATAGGTACGACAGGGGGTTCATTTTCATTGCCGTCGCTAGTGAACCGCGATCGCGAAAATAATCCTTGTTTGGGTTACGCCGAAGAAACTCCCGATCACATCATAAACTTAGAAGCAAATTTTAATCAGCTCCAGATCGCTGTTGATAGTGGCGGTCAAGACACAACCCTCTTGATTACTGGACCCAAGGGCTTTGCCTTGTGCGGTGATGATACAGGCACAAGTAAAGATGCTAGCGTAACCCGCTCAAACTTTGAGGCAGGAGAGTATAAAGTTTGGGTGGGAACCATCAATCCCAATCAAGCCTGGAACTATACCTTGACTGTGCGAGAGTAGCCAATAACGATAAGATAGTCAATGAGTCGTTTACGTTTGTTTGTCTTAACTCGCTTGTGCTATCCACGTTTTTAGCTGACTTCCGCATCATCTTTGATCGCGACCCCGCCGCTCGCAACTGGCTCGAGGTTTTATTATGCTACCCCGGTCTACAGGCACTCCTGTTTCACCGCCTCTGCCATTGGTTGCATACTATGGGGATTCCGTTCATCCCTCGTTTTATTTCTCAGTTTTCTCGCAGCTTGACGGGTATTGAGATCCATCCCGGCGCCCAAATTGGTCAAGGTGTCTTCATTGATCATGGCATGGGTGTTGTCATTGGTGAGACGGCAATTGTTGGTGATTACTGTCTTATTTATCAAGGCGTCACCCTAGGGGGTACGGGGAAAGAATGTGGCAAACGCCATCCCACCTTAGGAGAAAATGTAGTTGTTGGTGCCGGTGCCAAGGTTCTCGGCAACATTCAAATCGGCAACAATGTCCGCATTGGTGCAGGTTCAGTCGTTTTGCGCGATGTTCCGTCTGATTGTACGGTTGTTGGTATCCCAGGTCGAATTGTTTATCGTTCTGGAGTGCGAGTTAATCCCCTAGAACATGGTAGTTTGCCCGATTCTGAAGCAACGGTGATTCGATCATTAGTAGATCGGATTGAAGCCCTGGAACAAAAGTTGGCACAGTTAAGCGACAAGCAATCATCGACACCGATGCAGAATGGGTGCGATTTAGATGCTGAGCAGGTTTCAGTGGCTACGGCGGGTAGCTGCCAACTTCGGGATAAAGCGATTCAGCAATTTTTGGATGGAGCTGGAATTTAAAGGAAATACCAGAATTCATCTGATAGGCTTTGAATTGGATAGTCCCTGTTGCCTATTCCCCGTTAACTTGATTGTGCCAGAAGTCTCCCGCCATAATCTACGATTTGGCGGCGAGATGAATCGCGCCTTGTGACAAAACTTGTTTTTATAAACTTATGCTTAAGAGACTTTACTATCAATTACTTGGATATGTTATATTAAACAGAATAGGCTAGAACTCTAGCCGCAAACCGCGAAAACCAAGCGGCAAAAACTTTCATTCTGCCTTGGAAGGGCGGCGGCGCGGGTTCTCCCATTGAGGAGATAAAGGTTGGATTCCAACCAGAGACGCGCTCGCAAGACCAACATGCTTTCGGGTATAGCGGCTTCGGTGAATGAGACGCGAAGCCTACACCATAGCGTTAGTTTGGTGTAGGTAGTTCACGAGTTCCCTTTGATTAGTACATTCGACTCAGTACATAATCAGTTAGCTCGACTAAAGCTGTCGTAGCTGGCGAGGGTTTTAGTGGCGCTAGGTTTTCTAAGGCGAGGCGAGCATGGTAAGCCGCCAGTTCACGCGATCGCTCAATACCCCGACTCTCCATAACTAATGCCAAGGCTTGGCTAATGTCATCCGGTTGAGCAAACTCTCGCTCAATCAATACCTCTAAGTAGGGTTTTTCTTCTATCGCGTATAAGACGGGGGCAGTTAGATTCCCGCTGCTCAAATCAGAACCCGCCGGCTTGCCCAACACTTCTGTGGATGCGGTGAAATCCAGGATATCATCAACAATCTGAAAGGCTAACCCTAGATGATTTCCATAGCAGTACAGACTTTCGGCAAACTCAGCTGAGACGCCACTCAAAAGTCCGGCTGACTTGGAACTATTGGCAATCAGGGATGCCGTTTTCTTGTATGTCTTTTCTAGATAGGTTTCAATGGTAGTACCCGCCTCAAATCGGGTCAGTCCCTGCTGAATTTCTCCCTCCGCCATATCCTTAATCACTTCGGAAAGCAACTTGACTACCTCTAAGTTGTTGAGATTAGCCAGATACCAAGCGGATTGACCAAACAAAAAATCTCCCGCCAGTACCGCGATGCGGTTATTGAACAAACTATTAACCGTGGGGACATTGCGACGGACTGATGATTCATCCACGACATCATCATGAACCAGAGACGCGGTATGAATCATTTCGGTAATTTCCGCTAGACGGCGATGACGGGGGGTAATGTCGGAATCCAGCACCGTCGCTCGCGCAATCAATAGGACAATGGCTGGTCTTACCCGCTTGCCCCCAGCTCCAAATAGGTGTTCTGCTGCGGCATAGAGGATAGGGTGGCGGGCACCCACTAAGTTCTTTAAGTTCTCGGTCAGCAGATGGAGGTCTGCTTCAACAGGGGCAAAAAGGGAAGTCACTGAGGTCATGGATTGGGCGACTCAGAAATTAGGTTACGAAAGTTTACATATTCTTTCCTTAATTTTAAGCGAAGCGTCCCAAGTAGGGAAATCTGTTTGACCAATAACATGTCTGGGGGGACTTCCAGGAATTGTATCGACTTATTAAGTTGATAAGAAAATTGCTGGAATTCCCTGGAACTGTTATGTTAAGCTAAATATTAAGGGTTTCAAAAGATTAATCGACTGATTGACTCCGAGGTGGTAGGGACAACTCGCTTCCTTACCTTTAGGTTAAGGTGCCGTTAGGTAGGCAGAGATAGCCTCAAGGTTTTGGATGACGGCTTGGTGTTTTGACTAAGTGTCGTCCTCTATTTTACATAAACAGGAGCTTTCCGCTAGGAAACCTGTCGAGCTTCATCCAACTGAGTTGGATAAAGGCTTGTACATATCACCGCCAGTAATAGTGAAGCAACTGAACAAACTGGGGAAGTTTTCCCCGAAGCTTCTGGTAGCAGGATTTATTCCACTGCCGGTGGGCTAGTACCGTTGCCTCAGTTTCTATGGAATCTTACATGACTTTGCTGTTCGTCCACACTATGATTTACACTGATATGCCTTTGATTATTCCTGTTCTGGCAACTGTTTATTTGGTCGCGATTTACTTGCTGTTAATGGTAGCTCAACGCACAAAAAAGAGTTCGCACTACCTAGCTAACTCTTTTAGTGACGTTTATGCTACTTCAGTGGGTCTGGCATCAAATGCTACATCTACAACGGATGAAGTAGAACAATCGCCAGCTTCAACGGTTCAAGAAGTGAGTAGTCCACCACTGAGTTGAGCTTTCATACCACTCATACAGGGTTTCAGACCAGAACAGCGGGGGAGCTTGCTTATCCGGAGAGAATTGGTGGAAACCTTTGACTCTGACAGGTTGATGTTTAGCCAAGTCTCTCTCACCCCCCATTCAAATAATTCTTATTATTATTTATTAAGCTAAATTATACGTCACAAGCTTGGCTGATTAATTCTTGGAACTCGTTAGTATCAATACACCCGCTAATCTACTGTTGTCGGAGCGACATCTAGCTTGCTCATGATCGGCACGAGTATAAAGTAGAATTTTTTGAATGGGTGAATGGGTGAATTCTGATCGAGGTACTCTAGGGGAATTTTCAGAAGTTCTGGGTTGAAGGAAGGCAGTAGAAGAATTTCTCGACCAAGACTTGCGCTTAAGGTACGATGTCGTTTAGTTTAGATTGTTTGCATCAAAAGAAAGCCTGTAGTTGCATGACTTCAGATTCTGACCAAGTATTATCTATGTCAACGGTTGCCGAGAGCAACATGGCAGTGGATTGCCAGTCTCAAGTCCGCCTGAAACAGACCGAGGAAGGGCTACAGCTTGTCTTACCCTCAGTGGAAGATATGTCCGATGCCAATTGGTCTGATATGTGGCAACAGTTTAAGCATCGCTGGCATGGAGGCGATCGCTTCTGGTCAATGCCAGCTACAGTACATCTGATGGCAGGTGACCAATTATTGGATGGACTGAAGTTACAAGCGATCGCGGATGTATTAAACGACGTGGGACTACGAATTTCGCGGGTACACACCAGCCGACGACAAACAGCCGTTGCTGCGGCGACAGCCGGGTATTGTATTGAGCAACAATCAGCTAACTATTCTCTCCATCAAACCCCTGAACCCATTCAGGAGTTAACTGAACCCCTATACTTACAAATGACCGTGCGATCGGGTGTAGAAATTCGCCATCCTGGTACTATTGTTATACTGGGAGACCTAAATCCGGGTGGTACAGTGATTGCAGCCGGAGACATCTTCATCTGGGGACGTCTACGTGGGGTAGCTCATGCGGGAGCTGATGGCAATCGCTCCTGTCGGATTATGGCTCTGAAAATGGAACCCACCCAACTCCGGATCGCCGATGCTGTGGCTAGGGCACCGGAGACGCCACCGATTGAGTTTTACCCAGAGGTGGCGTATGTCACACCCCAAGGCATTCGTATTGCTAGAGCTGCTGATTTTGCTAAGACCCAGTTATTGTTAAATTCATGAGTCGTATTATAGTGATCACCTCTGGCAAAGGAGGGGTGGGTAAAACAACAGTTACGGCGAATTTAGGCGTGGCGATCGCTAAATTAGGTCGTCAGGTGGCACTCATTGATGCCGATTTTGGTCTAAGAAACTTAGATTTGCTCCTAGGGCTAGAAAATCGGGTGGTTTATACCGCCATTGAAGTATTCGCAGGACAATGTCGCTTAGAGCAAGCATTGGTAAAAGATAAGCGCCAAGAGGGATTGGTTCTGCTTCCTGCTGCCCAAAGCCGGAACAAGGAAGCGGTTAGCCCCGAGCAAATGAAAAAACTCATTGCTGTGTTATCCCAGAAGTATGAGTACATCTTAGTGGACAGCCCAGCCGGAATCGAAATGGGATTCCGTAACGCGATCGTGGCGGTGTCGGAGGCGTTAATCGTGACGACGCCGGAAATTGCGGCAGTGCGAGATGCTGATCGCGTTGTGGGTTTACTAGAAGCTCAAGGGATTAAGCGTATCTTCCTGATTGTTAACCGTCTTAAACCCGCCATGGTGCAAGCGGATCAAATGATGTCTGTTCAAGATGTCCAAGAGATTCTGGCAATTCCCTTAATTGGCGTCATTCCTGATGATGAGCGCGTGATTGTTTCCAGTAATCGGGGCGAACCCTTAGCCCTAGCAGAAAATCTCACGCTCCCCGGTATCGCCATTCACAATATCGCTCGGCGTTTGGAAGGAGACAAAGTGCCCTTTCTTGATTTGATGGCGGAACATGACACCCTGATTAATCGTATC
The DNA here is from genome assembly GCF_040226375.1 of Coleofasciculus sp. G2-EDA-02. NCBI lineage: Bacteria > Bacillati > Cyanobacteriota > Cyanophyceae > Coleofasciculales > Coleofasciculaceae > Coleofasciculus > Coleofasciculus sp. G2-EDA-02. The sequence continues at coordinate 22,296 of NZ_JAVKEW010000052.1, forward strand.
CGTCGCATGTTCCGCAGTTAAGTTAGTTAGTTAAATTTTGAGTGTTGATAATCAATTAACCCAACTCATAACTCATCACTCCTCACTCACCACGGATGCAAAACCCCATGATTAGCGAACTTCTAGAACGACTTTTTCCCTGGACAAGTGCCAGTAACAGTCGCGCGGAAGTAAAACGCCGCCTACAACTGGTTATTGCCCACGATCGCGCCGATCTTAGTCCAAAGATGATTGAGTCGATGCGTCAGGAAATTTTAGAAGTTGTGTCTCGTTATGTGGAGATTGATCAAGAGGGTTTGGAGTTTACCCTAGAAAGTAACCAACGGGCAACAGCATTAATTGCCAATCTTCCCATCCGCAGAGTTAAGGAAGAAAAACCTCCCTTACCGTCTGTTGACTAAAGCGGAAAATCCCTTTTGTCCCTGGCGATTGGACTATTTTTAGATACATTTTTCTGTACAATAAGATGAGCCACTTACCAAGTTTAGCGATGGAAAAGTCTAGGTACAACCTCAGTCGCGAATAGGGGTAAGCCGTCACAGTATCATAGGTTATAGCCGCGACAGTATTAAGGTAGCCGCCTTGAATACCATGAAAGTTTTGCTGACTGTAATAGTCTGGATAAATGAGATTGGTTTGTCGGAAACGTTCACTCTGCTTTTGCCAATTAATGGTTTCATAGAACTGGAGTTGATCCTGACCAATCAGGGCGCTTATGATTGGCTTCAGTAAAAGCTCTCCTATTTTGTTTGTCATGCATTTACAGCGCGATGGCGTGTAAGTGAGGTACACAGACAGATCCCCGACGCCCTAGGAGTTGTCGGGGATCTTGGTTGAGGCTGTACCTCATCAACCACCAAATCTGCTGTAAATTGGGTATTAGTAGCGAGCAAGACGCTCGCACTACAACGATTTCGCAAAGGATATTCAAAAGTTTAATTTCTCGGACTTTTTCCCTTGATTAGGTACGTAGTTTTTTGTGATTCGGCGATCGCTCTTAGGTTGAATAGCACGTTCAGATGAGGCTGGTGGGCAATGCCCACCCTACGATATACCAAGGGTTTCGGCGATCCAAAAATGTAAATTTTCAGTGCCATTCCTCTTAGATTGGTCTACTTGAGAATCGTTTACGGGAACGATTCTAGTTACCTTGCGAGTTCCATAGATACCGTTGTTAACGCCGTTTCCGATATCTGCGTTGTTGTCGGTGTCTGGCTATTTCCTTGCGTTTGTGCTTTTCCAAGGGAGTTTCAAAAAAGCGGTTCTTCTTCATGTCTGAGAAAATCCCAGCGCGAGATACTTTGCGCTTGAATCGTCTAAGTCCAGATTCAATTCCCTCGTTTTCTCCAATAATCACTTGAGCCATGCTTATCTCCTTTGAAGCTCAACACAAAAAGGGCAGACAATTACCTGCCCTCAAAATTCAAAAGCTATAATAAATTAATTCCTTATCGTTCCTAATTTCATAGAAAAATAAGGAAATCAGCTTTTGAAACTCCCACCGCTAAATGCTTAACGTTATAGCGCTCTTGCCATAACTGTCAGGATGAGAAAATAACTTTTCTCACAAGGCGCGATTTATGTCACCACTCTCATCCAGTGTAGCGATATAAGTATGACACAGAAAGCGAAACATTCACTATCCATCCCCGCCGCACGAGACGAGCGGGGAATTGGAGCGATTTTACCTAGAAAGAGCTACGGCTATAGTCACCGCGATTTCCATTTCCATTGCTTCGTTCCCTTGGTCTTGCTTTGTTAACCTTCATTGAGCGTCCCATCCATTCAGCACCATCAAGGGTTTCAATGGCACTGTCTTCGTTAGAGTCAGACTCCATCTCCACAAAAGCGAACCCTCGTGGACGTCCGGTTTCACGATCTTTAGGTACACTCACACGAGTGACGGTGCCGTATTCGGCAAAAACTTCCGTCAGATCATCTTGAGTTACATCGTAGGACAAATTACCAACGTAAATAGACATAAGGCACTTCCTTTTACTGAACCTGTAGCGAGATAAATCGGAGAAGTGCCTGCGGACAAAATCGAAATCGAAAAAATCGAAACAAGCTTACTTACCGAAAATCAACCGTATATACTCTAGCATCGATGGGGGGAGTTTGGCAAGATATTTAACTTGTCTGGACCATCTCCCCCCAATCTACCCCTTATCTCTTACCTTCCTGTTGTGCGACTTGCTGCTTCACCTGACTCACACTATCCGGATTCAGGGAAATCGAATCAATTCCCGCTTCGACTAAAAACGCGGAAAAATCCGGATGATCGCTGGGTGCTTGTCCACAAATACCCACCTTGCGATCGCACTGATGCGCGGTTTTAATCAGTCGCCGGATCATTTTCTTGAGCGCTAGATTGCGTTCGTCAAATAGATGGGACAGATCACCAGAATCTCGATCCACCCCTAAAACTAACTGAGTCAGGTCATTACTACCAATGGAGAAGCCATCAAAGCGTTCAGAAAACTCCTCCGCTAACTCCACATTAGAGGGAATTTCGCACATCACATAAACTTCTAACTCATTTTCCCCCCGCTTGAGTCCATTTTCTGCCAAGACGTGGAGAACCTTATCCGCCTCATCCAGGGTGCGACAGAAGGGAATCATGATAATCACATTATTAAAGCCGATTTCTTCTCGTACCCGTTTCAAGGCGCGACATTCCACGGCAAACCCTTCCCGGTAGCGATCGCTATAATACCGAGATGCACCCCGGAATCCCAGCATGGGGTTGGCTTCCTTTGGTTCAAATTGTTGACCGCCAATCAAATCAGCATATTCATTGGTCTTAAAATCACTCATCCGCACAATCACGGGATCAGGATATTGGGCGGCGGCGATTTTGGCAATTCCCCGGGCTAAATTATCGACAAAATATTCTGTCTTATCCTCATACCCCTGAGTCAAGTCCTGAATCTTCTGGCGTGCATCTTCATCCTCTAACTCATCCCAATGAATCAATGCCATGGGATGAATTTTAATCACATTATTGATAATAAACTCCATCCGTGCCAACCCAATGCCTTCACAGGGTAATCGCCACCAGCGAAACGCCGCATCCGGACTGGCAATATTCATCATAATTCGGGTTTTGGTTTGGGGAATTTCTTCCAACTTGAGTTCCGATTCCTCATACTCTAATATTCCCTGATAAATCAAACCGCGATCGCCTTCGGCACAGGAAATAGTAATCTCTTGACCATCTTCTAAAGCGCTCGTTGCATCACCCGTTCCCACAATAGCGGGAATTCCTAACTCCCGACTCACAATTGCCGCATGACAGGTACGTCCCCCGTGATCAGTGACAATTCCGGCAGCTTTTTTCATAATCGGCACCCAATCGGGGTCAGTCATTCCTGTCACTAGGATAGAATTCTCTTCAAATCGGTCAATATCTGCGGCGCTCTTAATTCGGCATACTTTACCCGCCGCGATCGCATCCCCTATACTGAGTCCACAAAGGATTTCTTTGCCCTTTTCCTTGAGGTTATAGGTTTTTAATGATCCGGCTTCTTTTTGGGATTGAACTGTTTCTGGACGCGCTTGCACGATAAACAAGTTGCCTGTATCCCCATCTTTTGCCCATTCCATATCCATGGGTTTTTGGTAATGGGATTCAATCGCACTTGCCCATTGACCCAGTTGTAAAATTTCCTCGTCATTCAAGACAAAATAATTACGCTCTTGGGACGATGTGTCTATATTTTGCGTCGTCTCGCTTCCCCCTTTCGCGTAGATCATTTTCTTCTCTTTGGCGCCCTGTTTTTTCTCAATAATCGGCTTGAGATTGGCATCCTCTAATAAGGGTTTAAACACCCGATATTCATCTGGCGTTACTGAACCCTGTACCACATTTTCACCTAATCCCCACGCCGCATCAATTACAACCACATCGGGAAAGCCAGTCTCGGTATCCAGGGAAAACATCACCCCAGCGCTAGATTTATCTGATCGCACCATCTTTTGCACCCCCACCGAAAGCGCCACTTTCAGATGGTCAAAGCCTTGGGCCTGTCTATAGCTAATCGCGCGATCGGTAAATAAGGAAGCATAACATTTACGACAGGCTTCTAATAATTCTTCATAGCCAGTAATATTCAGAAATGTTTCCTGCTGACCCGCAAAACTTGCTTCCGGCAAATCCTCAGCCGTTGCGCTACTTCTAGCCGCGATATCTACATCTTGGGTATCATAGCGTTGACTGAGTTGGTCGTAAGCCTCACGAATTTTACTGGCAATGTCTTCGGGAAAGTCGGCAGAATGAAATAGCTTGCGGATAGATTTGCCGACTTCCTCTAGAGGAATTTTATCACTTTCTAGTTCCGACAAATGCGACTTTATTTTTTCATTTAGCTGGTTAGACTCAAGGAATTTACGGTAGGCATCAGCCGTAGTAGCAAAGCCATCAGGTACACGAACGCCTTCATCTTTTAGGCTGCGAATCATTTCACCTAATGAAGCATTCTTCCCCCCGACTATTGACACATCATCGGAGGTAAGATTCTCAAACCAACGAATGTACTGATTATTGTTGTTTGTCATAATTATTGTTAACAGAAATAAAATAGAACTATGATTTACAAATTGACAATGGATAATGAACAATGGATAATGACCTCTCCTTAAAAGAAGAGGATTGAATTTAAGGAAAATATTTTTTAATTTCTTCGTAAACGAAGAGGTCTTAGACCCAATTAATCAATTATCAATTATCAATTATTAATTATCAATTATTAATTATCCATTGATAAATGATTGGTAAGTGCCTATACCTCCCACTTTTTCCCAAAATTCATTACCAATTAAAACAACTTCATCTTCTTTCATATTGAACCATCGAGTAGGTGGAGACCAGGCATAGTCTTCTTTCAATCCATAAGGATTGTAGGGTAATGCAAAGTATGCCTCATCAACTTTTTTAGGGTTCATACTATACAACTTTAGGATTTTCTCTTTACTAACTTTTGTTTGATCGCTGTTAGGTAGTGGTGCTTTTAATTCAAAAGCATATGTTTTACTATTAGTTTTATCTTGAGCAAAAATATCACAGATTACCTGTACAGGTATATCTTCACCATCTCCATCTAAAATATAAGACAATTCACTATCCCAATCTGGTCTTACTCTAGCTTGTTCTAAAGGTGGGTGTTCTAGCTTATTGAGTACTTCTGTAATTCGCCTAAGCCTTTCAGTTTTTACTAATCCGTGAATAGTGTGATTCATCACTCCATAACCCAATCCTTCTTTAGCAGCTACTATAGCTAGTTTTTCCCAGACTTTACCAAAGGGAGTGACAAATCTTCTCTCAAAGTAAGAACCTTTGAAAATTTCATCGGGGACTAAAGCAGCGTAGAGAGGTTTAAATGCTCTATGCTCTTCAGGAATAAAAGGCTTCTTAATGAGTACATTCTCCATTACCTTATCCATCATTTCTTTGATGACGGATTGAATAGCCGTTTTGATTTTTTTGGAATCATTCATGTAACTTTCGCTATAAAATTACTTTCACTAAAGCTTTAGCTATATGATAAACAACAGGAACTGATACCGCATTTCCAAATTGCTTTTTAGCAGTATTTTCCTTGTCAGCAATTGTAAACAAATCTGGAAAGCCCTGCAATCTAGCATAGTCTTTTGCAGATAAAGGTTTGTACTTTCCTTTTCTATAAATTTCTCGAATGAATGTATTTTTATACTCTTGAGGTTCTTGAGAGTCTAGTGATACAGTGGCAACAAAATCTCTAGTACCCGTTGCCGTCAACGTCCCAATTACATCGGAATTTGGTAGAAATATCTTAGAAATTCCATTGATTCCTGAAGAAATCTTAGAGTTGAAAAATTCATAGCCTTTGTGTTCAATATATCGAAGTATTTTTTTGGCAATTAACTTGTCGAGTTCGGCGGCGGTCAAATTTGGGATAAGTTGATCTAGAAATTCAAATTTTAAAGGATTACCATCTTTCAAGCCATATTTCTTTTTTCTTCTATTTTTGAGTATTGTTTTACAAATCAATTTTTCTCGTTGAGTAGTCCTGACAAGATCCCACGAGTGAATCGTGGTATGTCCATCTCGAATATCTGTAAAGATAAAGAAATCATTTAACTCATCATTTTTTTGAAATCTACCTCTAGAAGCCGGTATTTTCCCTGCAAACAAAATATCGGGAGAGAATTTTTTCTTTCTCACTTCACTAGCCTCAATACCCTCTATAAATTCATAAAGTTTTGGTTTAACGTGCAAGGGTTCAGGAAATTGGAAAGATTCGCTATTATCTAAGTCATCTCTAACTCCTACTATAAATACCCTTTCCCTATCCTGAGGAACGCCAAAGTCATAGGAATTGATTACACTGGCTTTAACGTTATAGCCTAAGCTTTTAAGCTTGCTGATTATTAGTTCAAAGCTTTGCCTATGTCGCGGCTCTGTTAAGCCTTTTACATTTTCAAATATAAACCCTTTTGGTTGATTTTGTGCTACAACTCTAATTACATCAAACCAAAGCTTTCCCCTTGGATCATCTAAACCTTTTATTTTTCCAGCAATAGACCAGGGTTGACAAGGAACTCCACCAACTACTATATCCACCGAAAAAGGAAATTTCCCAAGTTTGACAATATCCCCCAGATTTACTTCTTCTGAGTTCAAATAACTAATAAAGTTTTTTTTGTAAATTTTTATAGCTTCTTTATCAATTTCTGAATAGCCTAAGCATTTTCCTCCTAACTCTTCAAGAGCAATCCTAAATCCACCAATACCAGAAAATAAATCCACAAATGTAAATTTAGGATTAAACCATAGAAGGTTAGATGGTTTAGATGGATTAAATAGCTCTAACTGATTAGAAGACAATACCGATTTCATCACCGATTTTAAGTTTGACAATCAACCCAAATTAAAAAATACTTCCACTAATCTACGTTTAGAATTAAGCCAGGTTTTCTCTGAAATGTACTTGATTCGGTTAGAGTATCTAATGGCTGAGTTACCATCATGACCGTGGCTTAAGTGTGTAGATAGTATAGAAGGTATTATAGTTTCATGTCTATATATTACCAAACATAACTATATCTGACTATATTCTTATTTAAAATTTACAATACCAAGTTTATGTTCAGGTACTTCGTTCGGCAAGAGCCAAATTATTGTAAACTATTATATCGATTTATTATATTATTTTTCAATGAGCAAACTTCTGTATCATTCTTAGTCCACACAAACCAGAAAGGAGTAAAGTTAAAAAGTGAAGCTATAAAGCTTTCCTGACAGATAACCGAGTCTAGTCTAGTGTAACTTAAACATCACGATAACAAGGTCAAAAGATCTGTTTACCCCAATATCTGTCTCGTCAACAAACAACAGCAACGATAAACTGGATTGTTCATAATTTACTCAAATACAAGACTGGGAGCTATGCAACTGAAGGGTGTGAGGTCAGTCAGCGCAACTCCAAAACAACTTGTGTCACTATAGGAAATTACGGGCAAAAATTTAAAAGTTGCTGTTGTTTTTCAATGGACAAAATTCTTTAGGGTTGACGTTTGCTCAAAGACGGGTTTTGTTGATAAATTATCAGTAACTAGCGACACCCTAAACTATCCCGCGTGGAAACGCCGGTGAAGGGATTAACACCCTCTGCCCGTTGACACATTAAGGAGATTTGATAGGTATCAAGCAATGCACCGGAAAAATCTGCCCCGGTAATCGTGGCATCAAAAAAGCGGCTGCGATTGGCAATAGCATCAGTAAAAATAGCATTGGTTAAATTAGCACCGTCAAAGATAACTCGATCCGCTAAAGTCTCTGACAGGTTAGCTCCAGTCAAATCCGCCTCAAAAAACGCCGCTTTGGTGAGAATTGATCCTTGAAGAGACGCTCCTCGAAAAGAGGCGCCGCGTAAATCTGCACCAGCAAAGGAGGTTCCCGCTAAGTTTTGATTGGAAAAATCTCGATAGTGTAATTCTGTAAGGGTGTAGTTGACAGTATTATCTTGTGCGATCGCGCTAGGCACATCTACCATCCACGCTATAACTATCATCAACAATCCCATGCCAATTGCCAAAAGTTGCATAGCCTGGTGACTGGGGCGATTTTCGGTTCGTTTTTGGCTCGCAGTAGTCATATTCAAACAGATGGGGGCTAACTTACCTATTTTGCCGCAAGCTGGGATTTGTCATTTCACTCGTTCAGCGGCATTTTGTTAAGATACATTAATTACTCATTAGTCGCCCTATCCTACCAAGCCACTCATGATCACTGAACTTTTGCCCTTTCCATTCGAGTTAAATACGAGCGCGATCGCGGGTGCATCGTTGTGGGCGCTAGCGCTTTACTGGGGCTTCTCGACGCTAAGCCACTGGATCATGGAACAGCTAAATCGCTGGTTTAACTTTGCCGAGCGATCGCTCTACACCTCTGTGAAGGAATATGAACGCACTCGTCGGGGAAGAGAAGCCCAAAACGCATTCTATGCTTCTTTGTTCAGCATTGTGCCATTTTTAATCGTTGGCGCTGGCTGCAACTGGGGTGTCGAACTTACTCTGGGTTCGAGTTGGGCAATTAGTATGGGGCTTCTGGCTTGTATCAGTGGCGCTGTTTATGAACTAGGGCGTCGTGATAGTCAGTCGAATTAATTATTTATCCTTTATCTTTCCTCAGAACCATAATCCTCCATGTTAACCAGCACATTGTGGATTTTACTGATGGGCTTTTTTGGGGGTCAAATTGCTCGTCGTTTAGGTGCGCCACCGTTGATCGGCATGATTTTGGTGGGGATTGTCCTCGGACCACAGGTTGGCAATGTCATCAGTTCAGATGTACTGGAGGCGGCGGATAGCCTGCGAACCGTTGCTGTGATGGTTATCTTGATGAAAGCAGGATTGGGGTTGGATCGGGAAAAGCTACTTTCTCAGGGAAGTGTGGCGCTGCGGTTAGGCTTTTTGCCGGCGGGGTTTGAGGCAATTGCGATCGCGTTAGCCGCGATCTGGATTTTTCAGTTTGACGTTCCCACTGGGTTACTCTTGGGTTGCATCATTGGCGCAGAATCTCCGGCGGTAATTGTCCCAGGAATGCTGCGACTGAAACGTTTGGGTTGGGGGGTGACTAAGGGAATTCCCGATGCCATTCTCACGGGAAGTGCCTTATCCGATGTTCTATTATTACTTCTATTTAGTTTATTGTTGAGTTTTTTAGGTCAGGGCGGAATTGAAACCATCACCTTACCTGGAGTATTTACACTTTCAGCCGTACAATTACTGCCGTTTCAAGTATTCATTGAAATCGGACTGGGCGTCTTAATTGGCTACGCGGCGGCTCGTTTAATCGTCTCGCTGCTAACGGAACAAAATTGGACACAAAACACGGTTCAAGATGTTTTAATTGCCGCTGGAATTGCTCTATTATTGGTAATTCTTGAGAAAACATTGCCTTATTCGGGTTACTTAGCCGCTATGGCGATGGGGTTCTTTTTGATTGAGTTGGATGCACCGTTGGCTCGACGCCTACGCGGTGGATTTGATAGCCTTTGGATTGTGGCGGAGATTGTCCTATTTGTTTTGTTGGGGGCTAGCGTTCAACTCCAGGTATTAGGGAATACAGTTTTACCGGGACTTTTAGTGTTAGCTATTGGTTTGTTTATCGGTCGTCCCGTGGGTTGGTATCTCTCGACGTTAGGGAGTAATTGGACATGGCAAGAACGGTTGTTTTTACTGCCGGGAAATATGGCAAAAGCAACGGTACAAGCGGCGATTGGTGCGATTCCTTTCGCTAGGGGAATTGAAGGGGGAGAAGTAATTTTAGCGATCGCGGCGCTTTCAATTTTGACCACGGCACCGATTGGTGCTTGGGCAATTCCTACGTTTGCGCCAAAATTATTGGAACGGGGAGAGGTTGACCCGACGAAAGTAACTGTGGTGACTCATACTGTACTATTAGCGGCTGTGGATACATCTCCCTTGGCGACAGAGGTTTTAAGGAAAGCCGCTAGTATTGCTCGGCGTACAGATGGTGAAGTGATTGTCTTACATGTTATCAATAGTGATGAAATAGAGGAGGTAGAAAAGCTGCGCGATCGCACTCAACGATTGCTCAGTGATATTCGCTATCGGTTTATCACGATTAAGGGTTCCATTCCAGAGGAAATAGTTCGTGTGGCGCAAGAGTATCAAGTGGCAGATATTGTCATGGGAAAACGGGGACATCAACGTTGGCAACAGGTGCGAATCGGTTCCGTGTCGCAAGCGGTTCTAGAAATGAGTTCTATCCCTGTTATCTTAGTCGAAGATCCACAAAATAATTTTCTGGCAAAAAGCAACACCTAATTTATAATTAAGATGACTTGTATTGACTATTTATGCAAGCTTTTAGCACGTCGAGACTATAGTGTTTTTGAATTAACCAAAAAAGCTCAAGAAAAAGGGTTTGATGTTACGGATATTACTGAATCTATTGAAAAACTCCAACGACTCAATTACCAGTCTGATACTCGCTTTGTCGAAAGTATGATTACGTCATATCGTGGTAAATATGGAAAAGTAGTCATTAAGCGGAAATGTCGAGAAAAGGGGATTGATTCTGAGTTTTTTGAACAAATCTGGCAGTGTCAAATGGAAGACGAAGAACCGGGAAAACTGGATGGTTTAAAAGCTAAGGTTATGATAAAATATAAAATCACTGATTTTCATAAGATTGACCCGAAGACAAAGCCAAAGGTATGGAATTACCTTCAATACCGTGGGTTTAATCCGGGTGAGATTTTAGCCCAGTGGCAGAGGGAACAAGATGAAGCGATAGAGTAGCCAAAGTATCGGACATTACGGATTTGTAGTAGGGATAAAGTGGTGCCAGCTAGTTATAGTAAAAATAAGTCCTGTTGAAACCATCACTATTTTGATGAACTTATGTCAAAATTTAACACATTGGTAAATGAGAAAACCTCGGTTAAAACTATTTTGATCCTGGGAGCAACCGGCTATGTTGGGGGAGCATTATGCCAGAAGTTTTGCCAAACCCAAGATTTCCAAGTTGTCGCACTTGTGCGCCCCAGTAGTAACAGTAAGACTATCGAACCGTTCTGTAAGGAAATAGCATGGATTCATGTTGATGATTTAGCCGATTGCTATATCGCTGTAGCGCGAAGAGGCGAGAAAGGAGGACATTATCTCGCCGCACCAGAAGATTTGAGTATTAGTCAGATGGCGACATTGTTTGCCCAGGCGGCTGGCGTGAAATTCCAGCCACCAATCTTTGAAAATAAAGATAATGTAGTTTTTGACGATTCTTATACCAGAGAAGTATTGCAACTAGACTGGAAATATAAAGTGACTGATGAGGTTAAGGCTTGGGTTGAGCAAATTCAAGAGTTGGGTACTTATTTTTTAGAGTAAAGAGTCAGAGATATTATAATAATTTAATAAGTTGTTTACTCAATAGTAATATGAGCCTCAAAGACCGCATCTCTGAAGACATCAAAGTCGCGATGAAGGCGAAAGATAAAGTATGGCTGGAAACGGTTCGCAGTATCAAAAAGCTGATCCTGGAAAAAGAGATAAGCGTGCGTCCTCAAGGACAAGACAGTCTCACTGAAACTCAGGAACTTGAACTTTTAGCTCAACTGGCTAAACAGCGTCGGGATTCAATTGAACAATATCGTAACGCTGGACGGAAAGACTTGGCTGAACAAGAAGCAAAAGAGTTAGCCATACTTGAAGAATATCTCCCTACCCCACTGTCGGATCAGGAAATTGAAGCGGTACTGGATGAAATTATTACCCAAACTGGCGCAAGTTCCATCAAAGACATGGGGAAAGTCATGGGACCTACAATGGAAAAGCTCAAAGGGCGTGCTGAAGGTCGCAAGATTCAAGCTATGGTGAAAGCTAAACTAAGTGGTTGACGCTTCCATCCCAAACAGTGAGGTCTTCTCAGGAGCCACAGAGAAAAGTTTAGGAGTTTGGCGGAATGAGTGACACCCCAGATTATATTCTATTTGCCCAACACGGCTGGGCGGATACCGAAGTTGCGATCGCAGCGATGGCGCAAACCCTGGCGACTCCCCAGACTCTCGTGATTACACCCAATCTCGGTTGGTTAAAAACTTGGTGGCGGATTAAGCCGTTAATCAAACAAGTGGACGAAATAGCCACGGAAACAATTGCCAAGTATCCCGATACACCGATCCGGATTATCGGCTATTCCCTAGGGGGATTAATCTGGGTGGAACTCCTCAACCGACATCCTGAATGGTACTCTCAGGTGGAGTCGTTAGTCCTTGTGGCTTCACCCATCGGTGGGGTGGATTTAGCCCGAAATTTTACGGTTTTGGGAATGGGTGTCGGGATAGCTGGGGCAATGCTTGACAATCGCCGCCAGATGGCGGAATCTATTGCTAAAGTGATTCCCACGTTAGTGATTGCGGGGGATATTGGTGGCGGAACGGACGGTGCAGTGACTCTAGAAGAGACAAAGGTTCCTGGTGCAAATTTCTTTTATCTGCCCACATTATCTCATCCCACCCTAAAAAATCATCCGGCTGTAGCGGAAGTGATTCGCGACTTTTGGGAAAATCCAGTTATCATTGATAATTGATTTGTTATTGGTATTTCGTCCTACTCGCTATCGCGAGAAGCAAGCTACGTCATTCGTCCTTATTTGTTAAAGGTTAATTGATGATTATTCAGGAACGAACGTACCATGGTTCGGTGTAGGGGCGGGTTTCACTATTATCCTTTCTTAACCCACCCAGATGTCACTCGCGCCCGCCCCGACCGAGTTTCCTGTTCTCTTTGATAGATTGAGGTATTGCCATCTAAATCCTGAACAGATTAACAAAGATGCAATCGTTGAATTGGCTGACTTAAAATGGCTAAAATCTTAGAAATATTTATATCGTCGGCATCCTCGATCACCAATTCCTCGTTATCTATTGCAACCGTTTGAGCCGAAAGCTGGAGAAAGCGCCAGACGCGACCCGTGGTTACAGCACCATAGATACTTTCAATCATTTGGTCTCTGGCTTGGTTAAACCGTTGTGCGGCTACCATCTCCGCAATACACTGTCCTAAACCGACAGTAGTACTCTCATTTTTGGCTTCGACAATTGTCACTACTGGGGACTCGATTTCTAATGTAAACGGTGAGGCACTCAAAATATAGTCACAAAAGCCATTGAGTCCTTGGCTGGCATCAACATTAAAATCTCGACCAGAAAACAAGCTAATTTTACCATTAAACATCTCTCTGATTTCTATCAACAACGGTGCAATTATCAACTCTGAACGAGCTTTTTCAGTGTCGTTATCAAAGGCGACTTTCAAATTACGTCTCAGAGTCATTTTAAGGTAGTCGCTCGGTTCAATCTGTTCGCTTTGGGGAAACAAATTAATTAGATTAATCGTCAGATCGAACTTGGCTTTAACTTGATTGATTGTTTTAAAATCGCTATAAGCCATGACTAAACAGTCCTTATGCCTTTTGCTATAACCCTATTTTATTCCTGATTATTTCGTTCTCGATGATGCCCATGAACCAAACGCCAGATTTTATTCTATTTGCCCAACACGGCTGGGCGGATACCCATCACGCGATCGCAGCCTTAGCGAAAACCTTAGCCACTCCCCAGTCTCACTTGGTTACACCCAATCTGGGTTGGTTGAAAACCTGGTGGCGAATTGAACCATTAATTAAACAAGTAGAAGGAATAGCCACTGAAACTATTACCCAATATCCGGATACCCCGATCCGAATTATCGGTCATTCCATGGGCGGTTTAATTTGGCTAGAAATTCTCAATCAACATCCAGAATGGTGGTCTAAAATAGAATCCTTTGTATTGGTTGCATCCCCAATTGGCGGCGCAGATTTAGCCCGATTAATAGACCCCTTTACTGTTGGTATCGGTATGGCTAGTGCCCTAGGGATTAATCGCCGCCAGATTGCCCAATCCATCGCCAAAAAGATTCCTACGTTAGTCATTGCTGGCGATAGGGATAGGGGTAGCGACGGCACAATTACCGTTGAATCAACCAAGTTTTCCGGAGCCAAGTTTGTGAGTATCCCCAATTTAGCCCATGCCCAACTCAAAAATCATCCCACAGTCATCGGAATTATCCGGGAATTTTGGGCAAATCCGACAATAACTGACCCTTCCCCCCTAGATTTTACCGCTAACTTAATTGAACGCTTGCAGTCAATACCTGGAATGACTGATGCTCATCCGCGAGACTTTACCCGTAGTCAACCCTACATCACTTTAGCCAACGGATTCACGATTCGCATCTGGACAAATCCGTTACAAGTTGATCATATCTTTGTCGCTAATCCCGAAGGGGAATGTCTTTACAGCGGATTCGTTGGCTGGAGACATCGTGGGGCGTTACATCAAGCGTTAGCTGAAATTAGGCATCTGTAAACCCGTTTTCTATCTGAATACCTTGGAAGCCAGTAGTGGCATGGCACACCTAAAATGGTTGATTAGTATTGTAGGGGCGCACGGTGTGCGCCCCATTTCACCGTCAAATCTATTCCACTTAAGCTACAACCCTTGCCAATCCTAATTTTCAGCGAGGGTATCCCTGCTCCCAGACGCGCCATGGCGCGTCTCTACATTGCTCCCCCTGCTTTTGGCGCTTAAGTTGACACCAATGGTGCCCCTACGGTTCTCTATCCCAACAAATCTGCCTGTTCCAGAGCTTCTTTAGACTCCTCAATTTCCGCAGACTCTGGTGAACCTTTAAACGCTATTCGCAAGAAAGGTGGCGCTAAGAACGTCGTCAGAATCACCATAATGATAATCGCCGCTTCTAAAGGCTTACTCAGAACCCCACTGGCTGAACCAATCCCCGCAAAAACCAATCCCACTTCACCACGAGGAATCATACCAACCCCAATCGCCAAACGGTTAATTTGAGGTTGTCCAATAACCGTCCAACCTGTAATCAATTTCCCGATAATCGCCACCACAATTAAGAAGACAGCAATCACTAATCCTTCCCGATTTGCCGGAACCGCAGGATTGAGAACCCCTAAATCCGCTTTCGCCCCCACAGTCACAAAGAAAATGGGTACCAAAATATCGGCAATGGGAACAACCTGCTTATCCAGTTCTTTGCGCTTATCTGTTTCATCCAAAACTAATCCCGCCGCAAATGCCCCTAAAATCGCTTCTAATTGGATCACATTCGCTAAAAACGCCATTAAAAAGGCAAAGGTAAACGCGGGAATAACCAATTTGCCTCGCGTTTGTAACTTATCAGCAATCGTGACAAAGGAGTGGTTGAAAAACTTACCCAGGAAAATAGAACCGAGTAGGAAAACAGTCGCACTAATAATCAGATAGATAACGTTGAAAACGTCAACCTCACCGGTTTTAGCGAGACTAGCAACCACGGCTAAAACGATGATACCCAAAACATCATCGATAACAGCCGCCCCGACAATAATCTGACCTTCTTTTGATTTGAGACGCCCTAATTCCGAGAGAACTTTGGATGTAATACCAATACTAGTTGCCGTTAACGCAGCACCCGCAAAAATCGCCGGAATCGCGGCAACATGAAAGAAAAACATCAAGCCGACTGTACCCGCCGCAAACGGGGCGACGACTCCCACCACCGCCACAATTGCCGCTTGGTAACCCACTTCTTTGAGTTCCCGTAAGTCCGATTCTAAGCCAATTTCAAATAAGAGGATGATCACCCCAATTTCGGCTAAAACCGAGACTACTTCACTTTGGGTTTCAAAGACACTGGTGACAGCCTCTGGGCTTAAATTACCAATCCATTGCAGCAACTTCATTAGTAGCGAATCAGCCGCAACTGCGCCACTTTCAGGAAAAATTAGCAGATGCAACGCTGAAACACCCACCACAACACCGCCGACTAATTCACCTAAAACCGGCGGTAAATCAACTGCTTTAGATAACTCTCCACCTAGTTTACTGGCAAGATAAATGACGACTAAACTAAGCAACACGCCAGCGAGTACAATTGAACCATTTTCTGGCGCTGTTGCTACTATAGGAATCGGTTGGATCAGGTCTGAAAAACTCATGGTTTCCATCTACTGTTTATCTTCAACTCCGTGAGGTTAATTAATGACTTATCCTTGAGGTTTAGTGACACTCAATACATTTAGTTCCTCAAAACGTTTTCCGTCAAGCCGCAGTGCTTAAACGGCTTGTCTCCTAAATCCATTAACATCTGAATTTAAGCGAATTCCTAACTAGAGTGTGCTGAGATAGAATGAATACCTATCACACAACCCTAACTTGACTAATCTATTATCAGATCGTCTGGATTGCTTTTTGGCACCGACCTATCCTTATTGGTCTGGACACAGGTTTGTTTTTAGTCAATTAGAAAAAGCAAACCTTATTTTACCGCATTTAACTCTTCCTACAATTATAAGTCTTTGTGACAAAATTAAGAAATTTACCGATTCAATATTTATAATAATTATCCCAATTCTTTCTTATGGTCTAGCTTACATATTACATTTGTGTTCCAAATTTCTATTCACGCCCATAAAAAAATTCCCTCCATTGGAGGGAGGGGGGTTATATATCAACCCTATCCTATATAACTAGCCTTATTTGAATCTTTTAGTTGCTGATGGCAACATCATCGGCTTGAGTGGGATAGGCAGTTGAGGATGTACCATTTGCCGGGGGTTCATATCCCTTGACCGCAGCAACGGCTTGGCGCAACGCTTCGGTCCTATCCATGTGCAAATGATGTGCCGGTAAGAGTGACAGAATCCCCAGTTTTTGCAGGCGTCGTTTGATCTGACCCGTAGCACCAACAATGAAGACTTGACGACCTTTATCAATGGCTTCTTGAATGGCGTTTTCAATCGCCAGCGAAGAGGTAACACCTAAATGAGGGACATCACTTAAGTCCACAATCAGGACATCATGATCTGCCATTGCATTATGCTGGCGGGAGATTGCCTTGGACACCCCAAAGATCATCGGTCCACTCAGATGGAACAATAGGATGCGACCATCGGCTTGATCGATCAGTTCTTTCTCTTCAGCACTCATCTGGATGGCATCATCAGCATCCGTAATCGTCTTAACATCATTGGCTTGGACTTTGGAGAGACGTTCAATGGTTAAGAGATTGGCAACAAACACACCAATACCAACAGCGACAATCAAGTCAACAAAGACGGTAAGGATGATCACGCCATACATAATCATGGCGGCTTTAATCGAAACCTGATGCGCTCGCTTCAGGAAGCCCCAGTCAATAATATCTATACCTACCTTGAGGGCAATTCCTGCCAGAACCGCCATGGGAATCCAAGCGGTTAGATTGGCGGCTCCTAAAATGACAACGAGCAAAATTAAGGCACGAGTTAAACCCGATACGGCAGTTCTAGCACCGGTTTGGATATTGACCACGGTTCCCATGGTTGCACCAGCACCTGCAATACCGCCAAATAACCCGGACATCAAGTTACCTATACCTTGACCAATTAATTCTTTGTTCGAGTCATGCTGAGTACGAGTTAAACTATCGGCAACAACGGAGGTGAGTAGGGCATCAATACAACCAAGCATCCCCAAAACCAAGGCATCAATGAGCATGCTTTGGAACTGAGTCGCACTAAAGGTTGGTACTTGTAACGTAGGCAAACCGGTAGGAATTTCCCCAATGCGTCGGATATCATCCATCAGGGGGAACGCATACAGAGCAACGACTGTTCCAACCACCAGCGCTACTAACTGCGGCGGCGGGATAAACTTCCTTATATTAGACGGTACAAGTTGTCGCACTAAAATTGGCATCAGGACCAGAATAGCAACCGTCAAGACTGCCAAAGCCGTCTCACCGGGCTTGATATTCTGTAACAGCGTACCTATGTTTTGAACCGTGCCCAGGATGCCACCCTTAGGACTTGCCTGTCCCAAAAAGGGTCCGAGTTGCAGGATGACTAGGATAAATCCAATCCCAGACATAAATCCGGACACTACGGTGTAGGGCATTAGGGTAACGTATCGACCCAACCGCAATGCACCGAGAACAATTTGGATTATCCCTGCCATCATGACTACGGTAAATGCCATAGCCATACCCTGTTCTGGGCTATCCGCCGTTACCGTGAGCTTGGCGATAATGGCAGTCATGACCACGGTCATCGGACCTGTGGGTTCGGAAATGAGAGTGGGTGTACCGCCAAACAGGGCAGCAAAAAAGCCAACTAAGACAGCACCCCAAAGACCAGCTGCAGCGCCAGCGCCAGAGGCAACCCCGAAAGCCAGTGCCATGGGAAGTGCGATAATCGCAGCGGTGAGACCCCCAAATATATCACCCTGTAGATTCCTAAAATGTATGCGATTAGTGATTTGCATTAGACTCGGAGGAGTGAGAGAACGACATGTGTACTCAGAGACGTGTTAAGCATTTGGAAAATATTCTCATATTTTCCGGGAAGAGTTTAAGCTTTGTAACACTTGAGAACATTTCTTTAGTTAGATTAACTGAATATGAACAATTCTAAACATTTAAATTTTCAATAGAAAGCATAGAGAGATGGGGAGGGGGAAATGGGGGAAATGAGCTTATTAGGTTAAGATTACAAAAATTCACTCTATCTATAGACAGATATTATCAATGGATTGTATACAGGTCAATAAAATTCGGTCTTACGGCTATACGGGTTATCTGCCAGAAGAGCGGGTACTCGGACAATGGTTTGAAGTGGATCTCACGTTATGGCTGGATTTAGCCGCCGCCGGTGAGAGTGACGATATTGCTGATACTTTGGATTACCGCCAAGCCATCGAAACGGTTAAGCAACTGATCACAACCTCTAAGTTTTCCTTAGTGGAAAAATTAGCCAGCGCGATCGCACAGGCTCTGTTACAGCTAGATAGAGTACAGCGAGTACAAGTGCGGCTGAGTAAACCCGCTGCTCCTATCCCTGATTTTGGTGGCAAAATTACAATCGATATCACTAGAGCATTGATCTAGAAAAATAAGAGCGCGGGGTGATTCGCCCTCTCAACCTTACGCGATCGCTAAATCCGTCTCAGTCTGCTCCCCAAGGTTACCTCCTTGATCTACCCGCATCCATTCCTGAAACACATCTTCGATGAATGTTCGTTTCTTCATTCCCGTCTCATTCACCACCTGCACTTCAACTTTGAGAGTGGGTAGATACACACTATCTATGAGTTGATGCCCATAAGCTACAACTTTACCCACGTTCCCAGTTGAACGATGACATGCATAGTCCCCAATATTGAGCAAGATATTCATAATTGCCCACAATAATTCGCTAAATGGACAATGCATACCATAGCAATGGGAGCAAGTTATGGCAATATTTCTTAATTTTTTTCGGCTATTGTTACATCGCTACATATTTTTATCATTTGTCTTATGTCATTCGTCCTTTGTCCTTTAACGTATCCATTATTAAATAACGAATACAAAACGTTTACATGCTTATCATCCACTTAATAACGCTTCAACAAACTCATAACTTGAGAAAGGACGCAAATCTTCAATCCCTTCCCCAGCACCGATAAATCGAATCGGCAGTCCCAGTTGCTGCACGATCGCCAAAGCCACACCCCCCTTAGCCGTACCATCCAACTTAGTCAACACAACACCACTAAGTTTTGCCGCTTCCGAGAACACCTCAGCTTGACGCAAACCATTTTGACCAAGGGTAGCATCCAATACCAGCAAAGATTCCACCTTCGCCTCCGGTGCTTTTTTATCAATAATCCGGCGAATTTTCGCCAATTCCTCCATCAGATTTTTCTTGTTTTGCAAACGCCCTGCGGTGTCTATCAAAAGCAATTCCGTATTTCGGGCTTGAGCGGCTGTGATTGAATCGAATACCACGGCGGCTGGATCAGTATTCTTGCCCGGATTAGCAATCACCTCTGTGCCACTGCGTTCTCCCCAAATCTTCACCTGTTCCACCGCCGCCGCCCGGAAGGTATCGGCAGCGCCAATTAAACATTTGTAACCCGATTTATTGGCTAAGTGAGACAGTTTGCCAATAGTAGTGGTTTTCCCAGCGCCATTCACCCCAGTCATCAACCAGATATTCAGGGTATCTTTTTCCGGGAAAAAGTTGGAACCGTAAGACTCGTGACCGGGTTTATCTAGTAAATCCCGGAGAATTTGTTTCAAATACGCGATCGCTTGTTCAGGAGGCAAGACTTCCTGGCGCATTTTGGCTTGCAGGGTTTCAATAATGTAATCCGTTGCCTCAATACCCACATCCGCTTGCAACAGCAACGCCTCGATTTCCATCACGGCGTCTTGGTTCAACGGACCTTGACCAACAATCGCCTTGAGTTGATTGACTAAGCTGCGACGAGTTTTGCCGAGTCCAGAGCGGAGCTGTTTGAGCCAGCTAATTTCCTCGGCGGAAACATCGTCAGGGGTACGCCCTTGAGCCGCTAAGACTTTAGCTGACCACAAAAATTCTTCATCAAAGGCTACACCCGCTTCTGCTTCTAATTGGGCGGTGGGTTGGGTGACGGGTTCCGGTTCTGGCGTCTCAATCGCCGTTGCTTCGAGCCGTTTGAGTCGTTCTTCCCGTTCAGCTTTCCTTGCCCAAATCGGGACAGTCGCTGATTCTTCCGTAGCCGGAGGTTCTGGCTGTACTGCTGGGGTTTCCGTTTCGGCTACGGTGTCTGAAGCCGTCGGAACCTCGATTTGGTCAGGTTCTGGTTGTTCGGTTTCAGCTTCAGTGACAACTGTGGATTCTAGAGATACCGTTGGTGTTGGGGCTTCTGTGACTTCACCCTCTGGCTGCTCAAAGACTGACTCTACAGGTGCCGTCTCTTCTGGAGCCACTTCCACCGTTTCTGAGTCTGGGGAGATTTCTTTTGATTCTGTCGTCTCGGTTATTTCAGCTTGAGTAGGTTCAGCTATGTCCGGTTGAACCTCTGGCGCTGGGGTTTGAGCTTCTGAGGGTGCTTGCTGCTGCTTTTGCAGGTTTGTATAAGCTGCTTTTGCCCAACTCAGATAGTCTTCATCAACTGTTGATGAGTTCTCCTGAGTGGTAGACTCACTCTCCGGTTGCTGTGATTCAACCTGGGGAGTTGCTGACTGCTGCTCCTGCGTCTGTTCGTCGGAAGCTGCTTCACTTTTACCAATTTGGCGGCGGAACCAATTAAACACCATTGCACCTAACCAGAAATAGTTTTGAGTTTTGACCCTTCGCTGCGATCGAGGGCATGGTTTTGAGTAGGGGCGGGTTTGACGATTAAACTTTTTTTGTCACCCCAATGTGATTAAACCCGCCCCTACCGACATTTTGAGTTGTTAGTTGGAGTTATGAGTATCCTTAGCAATATTTGACATCTTCCCCCACGTTACGATAGTTTTTTAGCGATCGCGATCAGGGTAGGGCTGATCGGATTGTACCTAGGGTTAAATGGACTTTTGTAGAATGGGGGAGTCTGGCTCACTCATCAGGATAGTGACGCGACGCAACACGCCATTGACAAATCGATGCCCTTCTTCATCGCTGTAGCGTTTAGCCAGTTCTATGGCTTCGTTAATCGCGACGCGATCGGGAATGCCTAAAAACGCTATTTCTGCCACCGCTATTCGCAAAATATCCCGGTCAATGCGGGGTAAGCGATTAATCTGCCAATCTTTAAGAGATTGAACTAATATTTGATCAATCTCTACTTGCCTGCGACCGATCGCCTGTAGAATTTCTATGGCATAAGCCCGCACCTCTGCTTGATTAGCTAGCTGAATCATTTCCGGCATTTCTACGGCGACACCGATACGGTTAATCGCTTTCTGAGTCAATTCTATGGCGTCAGCGACCATCGTTTTAGCACTTCGCACATCGATCGCGCGGGTTTCACTCCCCAGGAGGCGATCGCTCCCGCGTTTGAGTTCTGCTGCGGCTGTTTCTAATGCTTCGTGAATTTCATCGGTTAGAGTCCTCACGGCGATCAATACCATCTGACTCAGTTGTTTTTCCTCAAGCTGTTCCGGTTCAGTAGGCATCTGAGAGAGGCTTAAAAGCGCCAGTTCACGAGCAATTCTACGGGGTTGCATGGTTTTGTCCTTTGTTCTTTTGTCCTGTGTCTTTTGTGCTTTGTCCCCTTCTTCCCCTATCCCTAATCCCTAGGAACTTTCTTCCGTGGGTAACATCTGCTGCGGGCGCATATCGGGTAGAGGTTGCTCTCGTGTCGTCTTACCGTATGGCATCTTTAGGGGCATACCTATGGAGGATTCAGCCGGTCCAACAATTCCACCGGAGATTAATACCTTAAAGGCATCTTCGATCGACATCGAGAGATTAATCACTTCATTTTCCGGCACAACAGCATACCATCCTGTGGTCGGGTTTGGGGTAGTGGGAATGAAAATATTCAACATGGTGTCGTTGAGTTTGCTTTGAATTTCACCCGTGGCTGTTCCCGTGACGAAGGCTATCGCCCACATTCCCTGACGCGGATACTCCACCAAAATCACCCGCCGAAATTTGCTGCTGGAATCCTTAAGTAGGGTTTCCAATAACTGTTTGAGCGTTTTATAGACTGAGCCAGCTAGGGGAATTGCCTGTAACACTCGTTCTCCTAAATCCAGCAACCACCGCCCGGCAATATTACGTGCCATTAAGCCAATCAGCAGAATACACAGGAGGGGCACCGTTAGCCCCACCAATAAATTCAAGAGATTGACCAAAATGGGGTGGAGGTTATTATAGGGATTGAGTTGCTTGGGGATACGGGTGAGAAAATTGATCACCCAATTGGCGATGGTAATCGTCAGCCAGATTGTGGTAGCGAGGGGAATCACTACCAGTAGACCGGCGATTAGGTCGTTTTTTAAGTCCTGCTTGAAGCGTTGGATCACAGAGTACTGACTCTCCTTACAATGGATCTTAAATGTCTGTCATTGCTCCCTCAAGTACTGGTATAAGCTGTTGAAACCTTGACCCGATGAACGGCAATCGCCGCCAGCTTTCCCAGCCGTGGATGGGGATGAACTCCTGCTCAACCCCGTTTTGCTGCCCCGGTGAAGCAGTACTCTTGGTCGAGGGTTCTCTCTCTAGTTGTAAAGCTTGTTAAGAATTGTTGCAAGTATTGATATCTCTATTAAGGTTTCCGAATTAAGGTTGCCGAGGGGATTGGGGTGTCATTTCTCACGTTGCCTTTGTTTCCTGGCTGACTCTAGGGTAGTGGAGGATGTCGCATCACTGCGGTTGCCGATGAAATATTCCATTATTTTTAACGACTCTTACCTATGGATTCTTGTTTTAGATGACAAAGCTGTAGAATGTCTATCGTCAAAGCGCATCCAACATTCCTAGGGGCTTAAAACTGTAATTTGATTTCTGTGCATATCTAAGCAATTGTGATCAAAATGTATAGCTATAACCATCTTTACGGTGAATTGGTGTGCAGTAATCCAATCTGATTGACCTCCTCTTTTTGTCAATAACGAACTCGCCACGACCG
>NZ_JAVKEW010000053.1:0-3413 GCF_040226375.1 Coleofasciculus sp. G2-EDA-02
CCAAAGAATTATGTCAACTTACAGGAGAACCCCACACTCAAATTAAAGAACGATTGACCATATCAGCAATCCAGCAATTTGACCGAATGACAGTAAGCGAAGTTACTGAATGGGTTAAAACTAACTTCCCTATGCCTTCAATAATTGAAAACTAGGAGCAAAAAAATGATAGAATTCCGCCACAAAAAAATAGATGCCCGTGTATATAAAATATACATGGTTTATATGGATAAATCATCTCCATGGGTTAGCATTGTTCCCATACCAGGGAAAAAGGGTTTTTGCTACACTTACTCAAAAGAAATTGCCAGAAAAACATGCAAATTTCTCGAATCGGTAACAGGTTGCCAAGACCTTAAATACTGGAACCGTCAAACACTCAAACAAGTACAGCAAATCATACGACT
The DNA here is from genome assembly GCF_040226375.1 of Coleofasciculus sp. G2-EDA-02. NCBI lineage: Bacteria > Bacillati > Cyanobacteriota > Cyanophyceae > Coleofasciculales > Coleofasciculaceae > Coleofasciculus > Coleofasciculus sp. G2-EDA-02. Next base: position 408 of record NZ_JAVKEW010000053.1, read on the forward strand.
CTTAAACCGAATGAATTACCGAAAGCACCTTTACCCAATCCCTTTTGAAAACCTAGAAAAAATACTGGGTTGGGAACTTACTGCATGGGCAGTAACCGAAAGTTATAAACAAATGATCAGTATTTTCAGGTACAGATTCAGCTGCGAAGCGAAATTTGAAGCAGAATGTAAAATCGAAAAACGCAAAATCGAAAAATATATACTTTACCAATTCCTTAGATGGGTAGAAGACGTAAATCAATTAGGAGATTTAGTCAGCCAAGGAATTGTAGAACCAAACTTAAAACCCAACTTACTAGATTTAGAGGATTAATCAAAGCTTTCCAGATTTTTAGGAGGAAAAAATGCACAACGGATACAACTATCGAACACTTAATCCCTGGGAGCAAACAGCACTCGAACACCTATCCGCAATAATCGGAGAAATCATAGGCGCCGGCTTTGAAGACCCCAGCTGCTTGATGGAACGAGTAAGCGATATGGTCTTGGAACTCAGCTACTGGGATACACCAAATAACCATAATGACTCAGTAAGTAATCTGCCCAATAACGCAATAACTGTGAACGAAGAAATCGAAGCGATCACAAGTTCATACTCTGATACCCAACCCAAATACATCTACTACGGAGCATCTGGGGAAGATGGGGACAAAGAAATAAATCCTAGCTGGGGTAACTCTGACTCTGAAGAAGAAGACGGAGAAACCCAAGTGCCAGGATTCCAAAATGTTGATTATGAAACGGCTTACATATACGCCAATCGTCCAGACCCAGAAGAGAACGAAATAGAGGACGAAGAAATCCCCTGGTAATAGTAAACCTTCTCGCACCCTACCTCCCAGTTATAGGAGGGGGGCTGCGGTAAGGTGTCAAACTTACCGCTTGAGCTTCAGAAATGGAGCATCACCAGACGCAGTAGGCACGCAGTTTTAAGGAGAAATGACCCAAAAGGTTTTGCTCTTTCGTGATCGCACCTACTGCATTACTTGACCGACATTATAACATAAGTCCACCTGAATAAATGAACGAATACAACTATCGAACACTCAACCACTGGGAACAAAAAGAACTCGAACACCTATCGGCAATGATTGGATCGGCAATGATTGGGGAAATCATGAGCGCCAGCCTTGAAGACCCTAGCTGCTTGATGGAACGAGTAAGCAATATGATCTTAAAACTTAGCTACTGGAATACAGAAGGCGACCAAAAAATAAATCATGCCTGGGAACCTACCTCTAGGGAAAACCAAAAACAGGACTCATGTAATGAAGATATTCCCTAATAACTAAACCTTCTCGCACCATACCTTCTAGTTAAAGAAGGGGGGCTGCGGTAAGGTGTCAAACTTACCGCTTAGTTCTTTCTAAAGAACATAACCAGACACAGTAGGCACGCAGTTTTAACGTGAAATGACCCAAAAGGTTTTGACTTTTCGTGACTGCACCTACTGCATTACTTGACCGACATTATAACACAAGACCGCCTGACGAGCTAGAACTAACTCATCTAGCGAAACGCTCATAGCGTCGCGGCTTAGAGTTGACAATCTACGCCGTCTAACCTTCTGGTTAGTTACCTGCTACCCAGTTTCAGAGTGAATTGATTTCACAATTTCAGGAGATTCTCGACTGGGTACTTGTTGCAGGTTTATATCTCCTACTTACAGAACCTTGAAAAATGAAAAGAATTTTAGGCGGTGACATCTGTAAAGACCGCGTGGTCTGTTGGCTACTTGAAGAAAGACCCAACGACCTGCGAAGCTATTGGAAATCTGAAGTCAAATCAAGATCTAAAGACCCAGTAGAGGATCAAATGACTTTCTACTTCACAAAGACGGGAATATCCCATCTGCTCGAAGTAAAGCCAGATGCAATTATTTTAGAACCGACCGGAGTTCATTACTCCTGGTTACTAGCTCACATCTGTCAAAGTGAAGGAATTGAAGTGTTATGGGTCGGACACTGTGAAGCTACTCATTATCGAAAGAGTCACAAGCTCCCCGATAAAAACGACTTAGCAGACGCCCTAGCCCTAGCCGCTTACTCATGTGATCACTGGGGAATACCTGATAAGTTCCTCCAGTTTGAGCCAGGACCTATCGTACAAATTCGAGATCTGTATTTACAGATGAAATCCCTAACCCGTGTGCAATCACCGATCATTAATCGGGTACGACAACAACTGTGTCGGGAATTTCCAGAGGCAGCTTTTAAAAACTCCCAGCCGGGAAAAGACGGATTAATACCGCTATGGGCATGGCTCGGCAATGTTGAACGCAAGGACGTAAGGCGTAACTTTTACTATGACCGACTCTACGATAAATCAGTGGCAAAAGAGTATGGCATTGAGATCAGCCAATTTTCTCAACGATACGCCGAAATGCTTTGTCAGATTCACTCCTGGGAGCATGAGGCAGAACAGAAACTAGCACAACTGATTTACCTTCCACAGTTCAAAGAATATAACCAGGTCTTTGACCAATTCAGAATCGGACTCAGACCACGAGCGCTGCTACTATGCCACATCTACCCAATGAGCAAATTTGAATCCTTGGGCAGTTTTAAAAAACGCTTGGGCATGGCGGGAGATGAATTAAGCAGCGGCGACCGTAAAGGATGGAACGCCGGCAGCGGCTCAAAGATGTGCCGAAGTGAACTATACCTATGGATTTTGTTAGCGATCGCCCCAGTGAAAAACCGCCCACGGGGAATAATCGGCGAGAGACTGGGAGATTTCTACGACAAACGCCAGGAGCAGTTTAAGAAAAACACCGAGGGCGGTAACACCTTTGGGAAGCTGATCATCAGTCAGACCGCCGCTTACGGATGCAAGCTGCTATTTAAGGAGCTTAAGAAAGCTCTGAAGCTTAAAGGCTAAACCCTCGCGCCCGTTACTACACAGGTAATAACGGGCAAACAATTATGTACAAAATCCCTAACTATCATGGACACCCCAAAGCGAAAACCAACACCCACTAGCGGCGCTGGGAATGGGCAAGGAAGA
>NZ_JAVKEW010000054.1:0-18373 GCF_040226375.1 Coleofasciculus sp. G2-EDA-02
AAGGGGGGGAGAAAAGGGGGGGAGAAAAGGGGGGGAGAAAAGGGGGGGAGAAAAGGGGGAGAAAGGGGGAGAAAGGGGGAGAAAGGGGGGAGCGCCAAAACCTTTGATATACCGTAGGGTGGGCATTGCCCACCAGCCTTAAGAAGCGTGGTATTGATATTAAGTTATGTAAATCGCCCTCAAACCCTTACATAAGACTTAGTTTGCTTCTCACCTACTTACTCTATACCCAGCAAAGGTTCTAGCAGCTTGCGTTCTTCAATGGGTAAGCTAAACAAAACACGCTTATTGCCTTTTGTTTGCTTATAGCGAACAGCAGTATCGAGAAGACGGAGAGGAATTTGAAATTCAGGATAATCACTCGCCAATTCTTGCCACACCTCCAGCCAAGTTTGTGCGGCTTTGTCGCTAACCATTTCTGACATTAGTGTGGGAACGCTTTTCACAAACCCCTGTCCTAATGTAGAAATAACCTGGTGTTTGTGGTAAAGTTCGATGAGGGTTTTGATGCGCGATCGCCAGATGGCGGAATCAGTGGTGCTATTGAATAGGTTGCGGATGATTGCCTCTGTGTCGCCTAAGTCTGACTCATCTGCATGGGCAAAGCGGTTAAGCGTGTCGTTTAATGCTTCAATGCCTTCATCCCATCGATTCAGTGCCAGTATACACTCAGCGCGGTTGAAAAAAACATCTGAATATTGATCGCCCAATGCGATTGCTGTATTAAAAGATTCTAATGCCTCTTGGTAACGTTCTAATTTACCTAATAAGCACCCACGATTATACCAAAATATTGTATTTTTTGAGTTTAACTTAATTGCTTCATCAAAAGAATCTAAGGCTTTTTTGTATTGTTTCAACTGAACTTGAACTATACCATAACCAAACCAAATTAGTTCTTTATTTGGTTCAAACTTAATAGCCTTTTCATAACAAATTAAAGCTTGTTCATAGTGTTTAATCTCATACAGTAATTCACCGTAGCAAAACCAAAGTCCTTTGGAATGCGGATTAATTTCAGCTACTTTATTATATGATGCTAATGCTTCTTCATAACATTTAAATCCAAACTTAACTATACCTCGACTTAACCAACCCTCTGCATGATTAGGGTCAAGCTCAATTATTTTATTAAAAGAGGCTAACGCTTCTTCGGTACGCTCTAGTTTTATTAGTGTCCAGCCTTTGCTCAACCAAATCTCTACATCATTAGGAGTAATTTCTAATGCTCTCTCGTAAGCATTTAAACCTTCCTCGTATTGTCCAAGTCCATCTAAAAATACACCCTTAAGATGCCAAGCTTTTACATTATTAGGGTCAATGTCAATAATTTTATTAAAAGAAACTAAGGCTTCTTTCTGGCGATTTATTTGAATCATTGCCATACCTCTTGTATCCCAAATATTTGTATTATTGGGATTAATTTCAATTGCTTCATTTAAAGCTATTATTGCTTCTTCATATCGACCTATATAATAGAATGCAAATCCTAATGTTTCTAAAACATCAATTAATTCATTTTTGTTTGTTTCTTTACTTGAAAATGATTTCAATAAAACTCCAATTAATGCAATTAGTTTTTCTTGAGTACAATTATTGATAAACGCATTAAAATTTTCTATGATATATGCATACTCATCGTAAGTATCTTGCAATGCATCAACTATATATTCTCGTTCTAATTTTGAACTTTTGTTAAGTAATAATAATCGCTGTAATAACTCTTCCTTCGTATACCAGATCCGTAAAAAATCGACAAATAACTGTATCGGTTCCCCCCGTTGCTTCTTCACCTCCAGACAAAACCGCATCAACGGTTCCCGCATTTCATAAAAAGACTCCCGCCCGATCGCGTCAGATATAACATACCCTTTCTCGCGCAAATCCTTAAGCTGACTGGATGCGGTTTGATGCGTCAGAAAACAGCGCTGGGCAATTTCTTTGACTGGAACCCCATGGCGGCGATCGCACAAAAATTCCACTATCTTCCGTTGCTGCGGCGACAGAGACGCCATCCGCGCCTGATAATAGGGTGTCAAATCATCCAGCATCCGCATAAACGGTTCCACTAATTCATCCAAAGACTGGCGAGTGAGGAACTCTGAGAAAATCACATAAACCCGGTGATTTCCCCCAGCCAGATGATGAACCGCCTGGATGCGATCGCGTCCCCTTGACTGTCGGATAAACGACTCTAATTCGCGATCGCCCCTAACTCTGGCAATATTGGCTAATAACTGTATCGCTTCCTCAACCGTTAAATCTTCTAAGTGATCAATGTCGAAAAACCCATAAAACAGCGATTTCTCTTTTTTTACCTCATCAAATAAACTCTGGGAGGTTGCCAAAATCGTACAGCAAGGATTCTCTTGCAAAAAAGCATGGAGTTGTTTTTGCCCTTTTTTACCCAACCCAGAAAAGATATCATCCAGGTTTTCCATAAGTAGGAGTAAGCTATTCTCTCCGATGATTTCCTTTAATAATTCTGCCCCAGCATGTTCCGCCTCATCCGGCGACAATTCATAAAGTGATTCAACCCGCTTAATTAACCCTTCTCGTCCCCCCTTTACCTGGATTTTGGCAAAATCTCCATCATTCTCCTGAAGCGCCCGAAATATCCGCAATAACAAATCCAGAAAGGAGGTAACGCCCCATTCTTCCTCTCGTAACCAGGCGATTAACAGGCGATTTTGCAACGCTTCCTGCTGGCGAATTCGGTGATACACCAACGAGACTAAATGGGTTTTGCCAATACCCCGTGATCCAATTAGCAAAGTGTGATGCGGCGACGGCGTAAGCACACTATCACTAATGCGTTTCACGATATCCTCGGCTAACTGATGACGCTGCACAAAGATGGCTTCTAAATCTTCATGCTGCATCAAACTAGGAGTAAAACGAGACACTTTCATATTACTAACCCCCTCGATAACCACCTCAATAGGGCGGTTGAAACCGCAACTACACAAACGAAACCCGCCTTCGCGGGTTCAAGATCTGAGTTCATGAATTGCTCCTCCTTACACCCTCGTCTAACCTGGATGTTTTTATTGTATGTCATCTTTGACTTACTAATTTATAAAATACGGTAAATTTATTGTATATTTTTTAGAGAGCGTGTTATCCTTGCCCTATAAGCAATTGAGCGCCCCTAGCTAGAACTAGAGACGCTCTCGATTGCTTACAAATTCAGTTGAGCGACTGGCTACCACCAGTGACGCTCTTTCATTTGTTTTTTCTGGTCTCGAAAGACCAAAGGATTCTTATGTCCAATAATAACAAAGAACAGGTCATCCTAGTTACAGCGACTCCCCCTGAGCCGCCTCTACCTCCTGAATCCGGGAATATCAGTTCTCTGATGGTGTATGGCGGAATAGCGGTTGCGGTAATTCTGGCAATGGCGTATTTCTCACAATCTCAGCTTAAGTCAATTGCTGAGTTGCTCAAAACGGTAAACAAGCCCAGGAAATAGGTTAAACCTTTACCAATTATTCCAGGCTTGAGCTGGAAATGGAGCCGCTACTCACGGGAGGCAGAGCCTCCCAATGAGCATTCCTAGGCAGAGCCTAGGAACGAGGCTACAGAGCCTAGGAACGAGGCTAAACGAGGCTATCCAGTCCGCGCTGGCGGACGCAAGTTTGTGTAGCCGTGAGTTCCAGTCGCCTAGGCAAAAAAGGTGCAAATATCATAATTTTGCACACTTTGTCAATTTAGTAACAAAAGTTTAATATAGTTACCCTCTACTCTAGAAATAGAGATAAAAAAGAGGGATAGTAATCATGGGCTTAATCAACAACATCGAAGTTCGTCCCTTGGAATCGGTCAAAGGCGGAACAGTCGATTTTTACACCCCCCAATCGAGTGACGAAACCATGCTAGTGCAGATTCCACCCGCTACCATGGAAGACCTATTTGTTCACCGATTTCAAACCGATCAACTTTTAGTGGTGCGGGGAAGTGTTGTGCTTGTAGTGCTAAGAAATCGCCAATATGAATATATTCCTCTAATTGACACCCAGCCAACAGTCGTAAAAATCCCGCCCGGTATTCTTCATAGTGCAATTAATCTCAATTCCGAAACTTGTGTGGTGGTGAATGCTGTCTTGCGTCACGGTACACCCCATGAACGGGATTATCAACCGATCAAACCACCGTTCCCTTACGATTTAGAATTAGCTAAAGCTAAGTTAAGAGAAGTTAATTGTTCGGATAACAGCCAATTATTACCAGTAAGCTAATTAAAAGGTTGCTCAATTCAGCCGGGAATTATCAACAGATTGGATTAAACCATCACAGGTGTTTTCTGAGTCCGAAACTGCGTGACTTTCATCCGCATTGTTGGCGGAGGAGCAACAGTTAAACCGCGACGAGTTGGCTTAATTGGACGCTGATCTGCCAAGGTTAGTTCACAGCGCGATATAATCTTTGCTAACACCAATTTCATCTCAAATAGAGCAAGTGCTGACCCAATACAGCGACGAGTTCCTCCACCAAAGGGTAAATACTCGTACTGAGAATATTGCCGTTCTAAAAAACGTTCTGGTTTAAACTGCTTCGGTTCTGGATAGATATCCTCCCGTTGATGAGTCAAATAAATCGAAGGCAGGAGTGTTGTCCCTGGCTCAAAGGTGTGACCCATAATTTCTATGGGAGATTTAACAATTCGGGGAAAAGGATTTAAAGCAATCGGATAAATCCGTAGCGTTTCCTGGCAGACTGCTGTTAAATAAGGTAATCGAGTAATAGTGCTGGAGTCAGGATCAGCAGGGAACGTTGCCAGTTCACTTAATAGTTTTTCCCGAACATCTGGGAGATGATCAATCCAGTACAATGCCCAAGCTAATGCTGAAGCCGTTGTTTCATGACCTGCAAATAATAGCGACAGCAACTCATCCCGTAATTCCTCATCACTCATGGATTGACCTGCTTCATCTCGCGCACTCAACAGTAAACTGAGGATATCTTCACCCCCCTGATCAGCGGTTTCCCGACGTTCTCGAATTTCCTTAAATAAAAGCTGGTCAATTTGCCGTCGTTGACGAATAAAACGTCCCCAGGGACTCCATGCGCCTAAATCCCATTGCAGTGACGGAAAAAAGATTAATAGGGCAGTCCAAGGAGAGGAAATAGAATCAAGCATCGAACTGAAAAGTTGCCGGAGTTTCTGATAACGTTCTCCCTGATGTAAACCAAAAACTGCACTGAGAATTACTCGCAGGGTAATTTCTTGGGTAGCCGAACGAACATAAAAGGGTTTACCAATCTGCCACTGACTGATGACTTGTTCAGTAATGGTATTAATTATCTCACCATAAGTACGCATGCGATCGCCGTGAAAGGGAGGCATAAGTAAGCGACGCTGACGCTGATGGCGATCACCATCTAGTAAAAATAGTGAGTTTTCGCCAACTAAGGGCAGCATGATTCCATTCCCACTCGCTGATTCTAAATGGGTTGAATCAGCCGTGAAGATTTGCTGAATTGCCTGAGGATTGGTGAAATACACCACGGGGGGTGATGCGCTTTTCCAGGCGAAAAAAGTTTCACCATAGCGTTGGGCGTAGTTCTCCAAAAAATCGAAGGGGCTGAAAATCCAACGGATTATCTGGAGTTTATGAATTATTTCAGGTCCGCTGGGACCATCGAGTTGGGTCATCGTTGCTTTCTCCGGGTTATATTATTTGAATGATAGTCGGTTTTATCGCAGGATCTAAACCATCGCTGGGGCTTTCTGTTGCCGACGTTGCTTGGGAACCATTCGCAGGTTGCCAGGAGGCGCGATCGTTAAACCTCGACGCATCGGTTTCACCGGACGATTATCGGTTAGTGTGAGTTCAAATTGTGACAAAATAGTCGCCAGCACCAGCTTCATTTCCAACTGTGCCAATGCTGAACCAATACAGCGACGGTTACTTCCACCAAAGGGAAAATACTCGTAAGGGGAATATTGCCGTTCTAGAAAACGTTCGGGTTTAAACTGCTTCGGTTCGGGATAGATATCTTCCCGATGATGGACTAAATAAATAGAAGGCATAAACCCTGTACCGGCTTCAAATTGATACCCCATGATTTCCATGGGTGACTTGAGAATCCGAGGGAAAGTACTGGGAGCAATGGGATAAATTCTCAGGGTTTCTTGACAAACGGCTGTCAGGTAAGGAAGTCGAGAAATTGCCATCGGATCGCTCCCTGCATCCAATGTTTCTAGTTCCTCAAGCAGCTTCTGACGCACGTCTGGCAGATAATGAATCCAATATAATGCCCAAACCAGTGCAGAAGCTGTAGTTTCATGACCGGCGATTAGGAGTGTCATTAACTGATCGTGTAATTCCTCATCCGTCATCGGCTCACCCGCTTCATCTCGCGCCGATAGGAGTAATGTTAAGATATCTGTGCCAGACCCATCACCTTGCTCGCGACGTTCGCGAATTTCATCAAAAATCAGTTGTTTGATCTGCTGCTTTAACCCCAAAAAACGCCCCCATGGACTCCAAGAACCCCAATCCTGTCGCAGCCAAGGGAAAAAGAGCATCGTGGAACTAAGGGGAGAGTCAAAGGATGCTAGGAGGGTACTCAGCAGGTGTCTCAGTTGGGTGTAACGTTCTCCTTTATGCAAGCCAAACACGGCTTGTAAAATCACCCGCAGGGTAATCTCTTGCGTATAGGTACGGATGATCAACGGTTGACCCACTGTCCATTCTGCCGTTACCGTTTCCGTAATATCACAAATAAGCTGACTATACTCTCGCAAGCGATCGCCATGAAAGGGAGGCATCAGCAGGCGGCGTTGGCGCTGATGGGGTTCACCATCGAGCAAGATTAGGGAGTTATCCCCTAGTAAATAGCGTAACACCCTATTTCCTCGACCCGATTCAAATAACTCTGGATCAGCGGTAAAAATCTCTTTAATCGCCTGGGGATTGCTCAAATACACAAAGGGAGGAGCGTTATCCCCTCCCAATTTAATCATATCTCCATACCGTTGAGCATAATCCTCTAGGTAGTCCAAGGGACGAAAAATCAGCTTAATTATCCGGAAAATTCTGAGAAATCGGGGTGTGCGCGGACCTGTGAGTGGTTTCATGGGGTTTTGCTCTTAGCGGCTACTCTTTTTATCGTGCCTAATTTTTCCCGATACGTTGTTCTAAGATTATCAGATACGTTATTCTATTTATATCTTAGGCAACCGCTAGGACAAGTCAAGAGCGGCACCAATGACTCAAACTGTTCAGGCTTCCACTATCCAAATCGATGAATTAGAATCGAGTTTTTGTTTACAAGAAATCGTCGATCATCAATTTTTTCGGGAATGGCAAGATAATTTACCAGAAATTGGCGCATGGGAAAAAGAATCATTAGATAGACTGAAAGCCGGATATCTGAATTTACTCAAGAAACCTCCATTCGCCGAAAATGCGATCAGAATGGCGGTTCTTCATCCCTTGCTATTCATCGCTGGATTTTATCTATCGCCGTTTACTGTAAAACCGGAAAAATCAATCACCATTGCTTTAAACGATGGAGATGGCTTAATTATCGAAGGACGCATTGATGTTTTAGTTTTTAAAGAGCAGTTTTGGTTAATGGTAATTGAAACGAAACGGGCAGGAATTAGTTTAGAAGCGGGAATTGCTCAACTCTTGGCTTATATGCTAGGAACACCTAATCCGGAAAAACCTGTATTTGGTCTGTTAACAAATGGGGGTCATTTCGTGTTTGCCAAATTGGTTCACGGAGAAACCCCTCAGTACGCTTTATCAGATGAGTTTGTGCTGCGCCGACGGGAGAATGAGTTGTATCGTGTCTTAAGCATCCTGAAACATTTGGCTCAATTAATTTAACCCGTTAGACTGAAATCAGGTATACCTTAACCACCCGACGTAAAATATGATCAGAATTACACTTGAACTTTCATCCGAAGTGGAAGAGAAACTAAGGGAAAGCCTTGTCCGTCATGACGCTACAGAGATGCGCCAATTATTAGCTGAAGCTTTTTCTACCACAGTGGAAACGTTGCTAAAGCAAGCATCTGAACCATCACCATCAAATGATGAGTTTGAGTTCATCGCCGATCAGTTAGCGGAGGAATTTGCCGCTTGTGTTGGATCTGATGCACCAATGTTATCTGATTATGCTGTGAGTCGTGCAGGTATTTATTCAAATTGATGTACTTTGAATTAAAGATGATAAACGCGAGCAATATCTATTCCCTGTTCCTTTATAATCTAAACCATCAACTGTAATTTTGTTCGACTACTGGACTGACACAGCTAAAATTGTGGAATAGATTTGACGTTTAACCCTCTCGCAAGTCGAAGGGTTAAACCGGGCGCAAGCCTTGCGCCCCTACAATTCTAATCTACCATTTTAGGTGTGCCACGACACTACTTATCCACGACACTACTTACAGCATTTCTCAGTCTAGTGAGGTACAGTAACAAGACGAGCTTAGCCTCTGTGAGCGCAAAAGTCTTATTCTCAATGTACCTCACCAGCATGGAAAACGCTGTATCGTTCATTTCAAGGTTTTTGGTAAAGGCGATCGCGTCCCAATTTCATACCCTTGCTTTTCAATCAAACGTTCCAACTCTTCCACCCGTTTTTTAGGTGCGGGATGGGTTGACAGGAAGGCAAAATTTGCTCCGGTTTTCTCACTCATTCGCTCAAAAAAGTCTGTGGCTCCCGCGACATGACCGTAAGTGTCATCTAATAACATTAAGCCAAACTGATCTGCTTCCTTTTCCTGAGACTGAGAATACTGCGATCGCGCAATTGTCTCCACCGCCGCCGAAGCCACTGATTGCAAGGCTCCCACGTCCCCAATAAAATAGGCTAAGGCTACCCGTACCACCAAGACTCGTCCTAAACCTCGCAGGTGATCTCGGTGAGCAAAATGACCCAATTCATGGGCTAATACCATCATCAATTCATTCTCAGACTCCATCTGTTCCAGTAAACCCTGATAAATGACAATAGCATCTCCAGGTAACGCGATCGCATTCACCGTAGACTCTGGCAAATACAGCACCTGATAATCCCGCCCGTTTTGGTGTTCGGCAGGAAGTTCTTGTTCCAAACGATCTAATAATTGGTTCAGAGTATCTTGAGTTGGGGACGGTTTAGCTTGTTTCTGGTAAACTGGCACAATTACCGCACCCAATTTTTGCTCCACACTGGGCGGAATCATCCCAATTAAACCATTTACCAGAAGATTTAATAGCCAGAGAACAGCCACAATAAATCCGATAAATAGCCCCAATAAAATTAGGATTTGGCGATTATCCGGCGGGGGATTGCGATTCGCTAAAGCATTGGACATGGACATTTTAAATCAACGTTTTCTACTCGCTCAAATCAATGAGTGACTTGATTTAATTTAAGGTTAAGATATTAATCATGATGATACAATATTATACCTGGGAGAAAAACGATCAGTTTTCTGTAGGAGGATGCCAACCTGCAAGAACCCATTGTTGTCTAACTGTGACTGATACAATATTGTTCAATTGGAGAGCAATAACCGTGGCTCTACCGCAGGCAGTACGTCCCAGAATTTGAGTACCATCCTCGCTCCAAGCAAAATGTCTTGACCATTTTTGCTGTCTGGGATTAAATAGCTTCACTCGTTTAGCCGTTACTGGGTCTTCTGCATCAGTTTGTATCCCCTTGTAACTGTTACATAGACGACAAGCTAACCATAAATTCTCTTCCTCATCTGTACCTCCTTTTGCCTTAGGAATAATATGTTCAATTTCCAAAACTCCCAGAACATATTTCTGTAAACTACGACAGTAACCGCATTGGTTGCCAGCTTGGGTGCGAATTTTGTCCCGCAGTGCTTCCGATATCCAGCCTGTATTCATCAAATTAAAGGTTCTCGCAAGCCTCGCTGAACTGCCTCGCGCAATGCCTGAGCTTTAAGTAATAGTTTCTCTTGATAAACTTGCATCAAAGCCCACAGTTGGGAACGTTCAGCATCAGTCAGTGTTCCCGCCTGTTGATTATAAAGCAATTCGCTTAAACGTTGGTCTTGTTCAGATTCCATCTGTAATTCAGTTAAAGCGATAACCTCCTGATTAGAAAGCGTAGGCACTGACACCCTTTCTTGACTCTCAGTTGATACAGTATTAGGCGTCAGCGGAGAGAAAGAAAGGGCAATCACTTGCGCCAAAACATCAGCTACATTGCGGTTTGTCAATTGGGCAAAGTATTCGGCTTTCTGGTATATATCATCTGACAAGGTTAGGGTAATTTCAGTGGTCATTCTTTTTCCGATTTATTTCACACTTGATGATTTTATTTTTGAAAGCATTAGTTATTACTCTTCGTCGGGCGGAAGGGATTTAAGAAATTAATCAAACTATAGAGTTCTCTCGACTGCACCCATAAACGCCCTTCTCCATTAAACCGACAAACTAATCCTTCCCCCCCTAAAAGTCCCGTTCTTAATCCACGAAACGATAAACCGCCCAACATTTCTACGTTGTAATTTAACGTGTCTTCAAATGCCACAATGTAACTGGTATCTACCACATAATCCCCAGCCACGGGAATTTCTATAATTGCCCCATAAGAACTAAACCAAATATCCCCTGTCCCAGTTGCCCGAATCAAAAACAATGATTCGCCACTAAAAAAGCCTTTAAACCCTTGAAACTTGGTATCTATCTCTACCGTGGGACTGGCGGCGACAAATCCAGAGGATTGAATCATCAAGCCATTCCCTTGCAAGTAATAATGACAAATATCTCCCGGTACTCCGGGCGAAACATACAACTCTCCTGATTTGCCTTCAGCCGTAAACTCACTAATAAAAAAAGACTCACCACTCACCATTCGCCCAAGTCCTTTCATTAAGCCACCCTTAGCCCTGGACTTCATTTTTATACAAGTATCCATTGCTGCCATAGCACCGGATTCAACTAAAACCGTTTCATTGGTTTTCAAGTTAAGAACCAAAGAAGCGTAAGACGGTGAATGCTCTATTTTATAGGAAATTTGATGACTCATGATAATTTATCCTTGATTTATTTTTCCCACCACTTCAGTCCACTTACAGTTAAGTAAGGGACGATACTGAACTTAACTATTTTACTGTGATTATCGCGGCGGTAGTTGAGAACCAACCTGATGACCAAAAGCACCAGGGTTGTGAGTTTGGCAATAGACGTTTCCTTGTCCTTTAAATCGACAAACCAGTCCTTCGCCGCCCAAAAAGGCACTCAGCAAACTCGATCCGGCTTTGGTAATATCAAAAGTCAGACTTTTTTCAAAAGCGACAATATGACCAGTGTCCACAACATATTCTCCATTGACAGGCACTTTATAAATTCCGCCAAATGAAGTTAACAAGACAACCCCATAGCCGCTAAAACTCAACCAAAAAATGGATTCACCTGAAAACAGAGATTTAAACCCTTGAAAGCCGAGATCAATATCAACTCCTGACTCGCTAGCCAAATAGGATGTCGCCTGAACCACTAACTCTTTACCCTTCATCTCATAGAGGAGAAGATCACCCATAAGTTTAGGCGCGAGAAAGACTTCACCCCCCGCCCTCGGTGAACGGAAAACACTTAAAAATAGCGATTCCCCCGCCACCATGCGTTTGAGTCCGCCCAAAATACCGCCACCCTTTCCCTGGCGCAATGTGGTACTCGCATTAATGGAACCATTCATGGCAATCATGCAGCCAGCTTGCGCCACTAATTCTTCATTAGCGTCCAGAACAACACGCGCGATCGCACTATCTGGTTGATGCAACAGTTCAATAGTCATTGTGGAAAAATTTGGAGTTTTATACTAACGCAATTTTGGTTGTAAATAGCTGACTAAACCACTAATACTGCGAGACTGGAGATAAATTTCTCCTGTACCCGTGAGTCGATTAATGAATCCTTCGCCAGAAGTCATTGAACCAAATAAACCGCCCGCCAAGCCAACATTCATGCGAATCGTCGGTTCATAAGCGACTAAATGACCCGTATCAACAATAAAATCACCGTTAACCCGCTTTTTCGTCAATCCACCATAGGCACCAAAAAATACCTTACCCTGACCCTTAACTTGAAGTTTGAACAATCCTTCTCCAGAAAACCAACTCTTAAAACCCGCCCACCGCACACTTAGTTTGACGCCAGAGGTATGGCAAATATAAGCACCAGGTTGAAAGCAAAAGGAACGTCCGCGCAAGTCCACACCAACAATGTCGCCAATGGTGGACTGGGTGAGAACCAAGGTTAAGGGTTGTTGCGTTTTATTATGAAATGTATTAACAAATAACGATTCTCCCCCAAAGAACTTTTTGAGTAAGCCTGAGATAAAACCACCCGAAAACTCCGTCTTCACGGTGAGTCTACCATCCATACTGGTCATCGCACCTGCTTGGGCTGTGATTCTGTCACCGGGATTTAGTGTCAGGAAAATAGCGGCAAATGCTGGCTTGTAGCGAATTTCATAGTCCACTGCCAAATCTCCTACAACGTAGAGATATTATTTAGTTTGACAGTAATGGTGCCAATGTCCAGATTTCTTAAAAAAAATAAACCCTGGTTAAAAAATATAACGGCAAAGGGATTGGCGTGAGGTATGACCCTTCATCCTTGACATAAGACGGAGGATATCCGTTAAACCTTTGACCAAAATGTCATTGGGTAAACGCTACTCACTGGGGTATGCATCAGGGAAGAGACTGGTGTTTGCACCGGTGTGGGTTGTTGAGGGATTGATGCAGGTTTAAACAAGAACCAAGCCGCAATTAGACCTAACACACCAACGACGGCGGCGATCGCAGCAATCCAGATCAGGGGAGACTTCTGGCGTTTTGCTCCAGGAATTTGGCGCTGCAATCCCAGTAAATCTAGCCATTCCTGTATGGTTTGGGGGCGTTCATCAACCTGTAGCGCCATACCGATGAGGATCACTTCATTGGTGCGATCGCTAATTTGTTCATTGATCTGTTTTGGCGGAATTAATCGCGCTTTAGACAGACAGCGATCCATTGCCGTTGGCGGAATTTCTCCCGTAACTAAAAAGTATAGCGTTGCGGCTAATGAATAAACATCCGTATAAGCTCCTAGGGGAGTTTCTACATTATAAAGCTCTAGGGCATCAAACCCATCGGCTGTATGAGTATCAACCGTTGTTGATGCATCATTACATTCTCGCGCTAAGCCAAAATCAATTAACACTGCTTCTGATTGACCCGTTCGTAACCGAATATTACTTGGCTTTACATCCCGATGGATTAACCCCGCCTCGTGGATCACTTTCAGCGCTTCGCCAATTTGTTGGATATAAAGCAGCGCTTCTGATTCTGGCAAACCTTTTTGGGCGTGGCTGGCTAAATCGACACCATCGAGATACTCCATAACCATGCCAACCTGGTGTCCTTCGACCAACGGTTCTTTAACTTGCACCAGATTAGGATGTCGGCATTTTACCAGCTTTACAGCTTCGCACAAAAACGTTTCCTGAAGCTGATCGACTTCCGGTTGGCTGAAGTCGTGGATCAACTGATCACTCAGGGTTTTGACCACCCATTGAGTTTTCTTGCGATCGCTAGCCAGATAGGTAACGCTAAATTGTCCGCGTTTTAATTCTTTTTCCAGAATATAATTGTTGCCATGCAACTTCTGTCCAGAAGACCAAGTCATTGCTCAAAATTGGTGAAACATATCATCGATTTTGGCATAGTCTGAAGAGAATGTGCTATTAGCTAAACTTTACAATAACTGAGGTTATCTACGGGCGGTGATATGACTAATTAATTTATTACTCAGAGAATAATCTCGCTCTTTGGGTTTGAAATGGGGGTGGCGATCACCCTTCTCCAAATTGTCCTAGTTTGACAGACTCGCACTCACTTATTTAACCAAATATAAACGCAATTTTTTTCTGGCTTCGACATCAAATTTTACTCCCACTTCCATGCCACGGATTGTCTGTACTGACTCCTGTTCAGCATCATTAATGCGAATACAAAGAGTTTTTGAGTTGCTTCAATTACTTTTTGTTTTCGAGCAATTAAAACATCCTCACTATCTAAATGATTGCTAAACCCCACCATCACCGCATCATAATAGGCTTTGTCGGGCTGATCTTGAAAGTTCATATTATTGGGTTCAAATGGTTATCGCGTCTTGCCTTTACCTACATTCCTTTCCCAATCAGTTACTCACGTTTGCTGTCTGACTCTTGGGCATCATTAAAACTAGGAAGTTCCTCCAAAGGACATTGTAAGATGCTACATAAAGCCTGTGTCTGACGAATCGTGAGTCGAGGTTCAAATCTGCCAGCTTCCCAGTTGCTGACAGTCTGATCTGTGACGCCTACCGCATCCGCTACCTGTTTCTGAGTTAGTCCCAACCGTTTTCTTAGCTTCATCAGCTTACTCCCTGAACTCATCGCCTCCTAATTGCCTTAACTATACTCTGCCAACTCGTCTAAGGTTAAATCGAGCAAATCACACAATGCTTTAGTCTGGATGGGGTATAGCTTTGGGATATGTCTGCCAGCTTCCCAATTTTTCACAGTAGTTACCGTCACACCCAATTGATCAGCGACTTGCTGCTGCGTCAGATGCAGTGATTCACGCTGGCGTTTAAGCTTTTCCCCCACACTCGTCATTACTGTTTTATTCCAAAATCCTCATGGTTAAATTGACTTAACCAGAATTTGCCCGTAGTATGAAGGCATAACTTCATATGGTCAGAAAGCCAGTGCATCCCGGCGACCAACCTCTTAGCACTGGCTCTGGCTCCAATTTCAGATGGAGACACATTTATTATGCCTTACAAAGAACGCCTTTATCCTTGGGTGCTGGTTCGCCTGCTACCCAAAATGCAAGGAGTCACTGTAGCACAGTATCGTAGCCGTTCCGATGCTGATGGTCATCTTCGCATACTCCGCCGTTTGATGCCGAATGCCCAATTTGTGGTGATGTTTAATCCGGGCTTACCACCAGAGTATCAGCAGCACTCGCGTTAGTGGTGTGACACAGCTCGAATCGTGGATTAGATTTTACGGTTAAATCGGGCGCACGTCGGTGGAAAGGGCGCACGTCGGTGCGCCCCTACGGTTTCCGGGCGTGGGCTAATCTATAAATATTTCTCAAATCCTTACTCCTTCACAATCTCAAACAAATCCTCTATCAATACATCAAATGTCCGTGCCAACTTCAGCAGCGCCCCAATATCCACCATTGTCATCCCCGGCGATCGCGCGTAGGTTTTGATGGTACTATAGGGAACTCCAGACCGTTCAGCGACATCCAGCAACGTCCAGTTCTCCCTGGCAGCTAGTTCCCTAATCCGCAACCGAACTCGTTCACCTCTTGACATAAAGTTTAAATTTCGTCTACACTAAGCAAATTAAAAGCGATCGCACCTAAGTTTACGAAGCCAAAGAGCGATCGCCATATCATATCTACAACCCCATGATTTGGGGCGCATCTTCTATGTTATCAACACTTCAGGTAAAATCAAGAGCCACTCATCCGTTACAGCGATTTGTTACTCCAGAAGCCATTGCGCTTCTGCTCAATCTCCATCCCGATGAGATTTATCGCATTGACTGCTGGCGATATGTAATCCACGTTGTTGGCAAGGGAGTCAGTACGTTTGTCAGTTACGCCGATATCCCGCCAATTTTAGGCGTAGACTCGCCCACGCTGAAAGATACCCTCTGTTGGCGCAGACGCTGGCGCAAGAATCGGTACAAAGCACCGGACTTTTGGGCTAAATTTTACCAGCAGAAGTTTCAGCAATCCCTATCTCTGTCAGAACTGTATCAATGGGGGGAGTTGGTGAACCGGATTCAATTTGGACTGTCGGGCGCAACCCTAGAATGGCTGCGAAGCATTTATATAAAGGAGAGAGAATCATTCAACTTCTGAAACAAAACCAGATATATCTCATCTGTTGCACGATTCTCAATCAGCCACATTGTAGTGACGTAGCACACCTAAACAAGATAAATTAACCTGACGCCCGCAAACCGTAGGGGCGCACCGACGTGCGCCCTATTTAACCGACGTGCGCCCTATTTAACGGTAAAATCTCTTCCACTACGTTCCTCAACCCAACCGACAACGGTGACATGCTCAATTATGGGATGAGCTTTCAGACGTTCCACGCCTTACGTCTGAAACATGCACCGGCACCCCGAAAAAGGGCGGGTTTAGTAGAGACGCGCCATGGCGCGTCTCTACAAGGGTTGTCTGCAAAACGTTATCGGTAAAACCCGCCCCTACAACCCGGCTCCCCTTTGAGTAAGCTACAATTATTAAGAAATCTATATTAAGAGATCTGACCTCTCCCAACTCATTGCCTAACGCCTCTATGACTCTTCCGATTCGCAACGTTGCCATTATTGCCCACGTCGATCACGGCAAAACCACCTTGGTTGACGCCCTACTCAAACAATCCGGTATCTTCCGTGAAGGGGAAGAGGTTCCCGATTGCGTTATGGACTCCAATGATTTGGAGCGAGAGCGGGGAATTACGATTCTGTCTAAAAATACAGCAGTTCACTATAAAGATATCTTAATCAATATTGTTGATACTCCCGGTCACGCCGATTTTGGTGGGGAAGTGGAACGGGTATTAGGTATGGTGGATGGTTGTATCTTAATTGTGGATGCAAATGAAGGACCGATGCCACAAACCCGGTTCGTCCTCAAAAAAGCCTTGGAAAAAGGACTACGCCCGATTGTGGTGGTGAATAAAATTGACCGTCCTCAAGCTGATCCCTACGGTGCTGTGGATAAAGTCCTCGATTTGTTTATTGAGTTGGGGGCGGATGATGATCAGTGTGAGTTTCCTTATCTGTTTGCGTCTGGGTTACAAGGGTACGCTAAAGACGATTTAGATGGCGAAGGGGTGGATATGCAACCCATGTTTGAAGCTATCCTGCGCCATGTGCCGCCGCCTGTGGGTGATGTGACTAAACCTCTGCAATTGCAAGTTACTACCCTGGATTATTCGGATTATCTGGGTCGAATTGTGATTGGTAGAATCCATAATGGCGTAATTAAAGCGGGTCAACAAGCGGCTTTAGTAACAGAAAATGGGGAAATTGTCAAGACTAAAATTAGTAAACTCATGGGGTTTGATGGACTCCAGCGGGTTGATTTAGAAGAAGCCTCTGCTGGAAATATTGTCGCCGTGGCGGGGTTTGCGAATGCTAATATCGGTGAGACGATTACCTGTCCTAATGAACCCCAAGCCTTACCTTTAATTAAGGTTGATGAACCGACATTGCAGATGACGTTCTCCGTGAACGATTCGCCGTTTGCGGGTCAGGAAGGGGATTACGTCACATCACGGCAATTGCGCGATCGCTTGATGCGAGAATTAGAGACGAATGTGGCTCTGCGTGTGGATGAAACCGATTCTCCCGATAAATTCTTAGTCTCTGGGCGGGGGGAATTACACCTGGGTATCCTGATTGAAACCATGCGCCGGGAGGGGTATGAGTTTCAGGTGTCTCAGCCGCAAGTGATTTATCGGGAAGTGAAAGGTCAACCCTGCGAACCTTACGAAGTTTTGGCGCTAGACATTCCTGAAGAAGCCGTGGGTAGCTGTATTGAACGGTTGGGACAGCGCAAGGGCGAAATGCAGAATATGCACGTTAGTGGTAATGGTCGCACTCAATTGGAATTTGTGATTCCCGCACGGGGTTTAATTGGCTTCCGGGGTGAATTCATGCGCCTGACTCGTGGTGATGGGATTATGAATCACAGTTTCTTGGATTATCGTCCGCTTTCCGGTGATGTGGAAACCCGCCGCAATGGGGTGATTATTGCCTTTGAGGAAGGGGTAGCGACATTCTATTCCTTGAAAAATGGCGAAGACCGAGGTGTATTCTTTATTACACCAGGGACGCGGGTTTATAAGGGGATGATTGTTGGCGAACACAACCGTCCTCAAGATTTGGATTTGAATGTTTGTAAGACTAAGCAGTTAACTAACCATCGTTCCGCCACCGGGGATGAATTGGTGCAGTTGCAAGCGCCAGCCGAGATGAGTTTGGAACGGGCGTTGGAATATATCGGACCCGAAGAATTGGTGGAAGTCACGCCGCAGTCGGTGCGGTTGCGGAAGGTGACGAAGAAGTTAGTCAGGCGTTAACGTAGGGGCGCACGGAGCGTGCGCCCTAAACTGACGTGCGTCTATGTCAACTTAAGCTGAAAACCAATACTGACAAGGTTTTAAGCTGTTTCTGTCTACTCCTCGACATTTTCCCCCTCATCCCCTAACCCCAACTCCATCCCCCCTAGCCCCCATCCCCCCTA
Organism: Coleofasciculus sp. G2-EDA-02; assembly: GCF_040226375.1. NCBI lineage: Bacteria > Bacillati > Cyanobacteriota > Cyanophyceae > Coleofasciculales > Coleofasciculaceae > Coleofasciculus > Coleofasciculus sp. G2-EDA-02. The sequence continues at coordinate 18,296 of NZ_JAVKEW010000054.1, forward strand.
GCCCCCAACCCCCCAAGCCCCCATCCCCCCTAGCCCCCCACCCCCCGAGCCCCCCACCCCCCCCGCCCCCCCAGGGAA
>NZ_JAVKEW010000055.1:0-7538 GCF_040226375.1 Coleofasciculus sp. G2-EDA-02
TGGGTCACACGGGAACTCTCCAGGAATACTGGATAAACGCTTCAGGACAGTTAGCCCTCTGGTGTATTGATGAGAGTCAATACTTTAAGGCTTCTGGATGAATGAAGAATCCCCCGTGTTTTCAACCGGGGGAGTGTCAACAAAACTTAGGCGTCGTACTACTTAAACAGGGTCGAGTACCCGAAAGTTTATCAGCATTAACCTTAGCGATCGCACTTCATCAAGCCACCAATCCCAATGAAGCCCAACGGTTACGTCAACAGTTGCAAGGGATGGGCTTTGAAACAGTAGAGTGACATACTCCTACACCAACTGACTACAGTATGGTGTAGGCTCTAGAGCGACTCCAGAAGAGAGCCTCACCTTAAGCTCACTCGTATGAGTAAATACCCTGACATGACAACAAAGCCAGCGCCATGAACCGCTAGCATGTCCTGACGTTTCACGGCATCTTTTTGGGTGGGAGTGATGCCTAGAGGAACAGGCGTATCTACAAAAATTGTCACATACTTACGATCAATAATTTGAGCGAATGTCACCATAAAACTAAACCTTGAGGTTTGACAACCATCAACCATGAGTACCAAACGCCTACCTATTGCTATATCGGGAATCCTTGCGACTGTGACTGCGATTGGTGCTACGACTCTCCACGCGATCGCACCGATTGACGGGTTGAATCCCTGGCTGGGAGTAACGGTCGCTGTGGCTCAAGATATTGATGAACAAATTAATATTCGAGTTTATCAACAAGCCAGTCCGGCGGTGGTTTCCATTGATACGGTAGAGGGTACAGGAAGTGGCAGTATTATTAGCGCCGATGGGTTGGTTTTAACCAATGCTCACGTTGTCGCGGGTTTCCCGACGGTTACAGTAACCCTAGCCGATGGGAGACGCCTGATTGCGGATGTGGTGGCGTTTGGGGATAATGGGTTAGACCTAGCGGTTCTCAACATTCGCACTCCCAGCAATTTACCGACCATTTCTCTGGCTCCTCGTCCCGTCCAAGTCGGACAACGAGCATTTGCCATTGGTAATCCATTTGGCAGGTTTCAAGGCACGTTTACGGTAGGGATTATTAGCCGTATCGACCAACAACGGGGCTTAATTCAAACCGATGCTGCGATTAATCCGGGAAACTCTGGCGGACCCCTACTGAACTCTCAAGGTGAATTAATTGGGGTGAATACGGCGATTTTGGGCAGTCCTAGCGGCGGAAATTTGGGGATTGGCTTTGCGATTAGCATAGATAGAATTCGCCCGTTTCTGGCGGCTTTCCGCGATGGACGTGGGTCCCAGATGGTTCAGCAGCCTAACCCCTCGGGGACTCACCGCCCCCCTCAACCCTTAGCCCTAAATGGTGCGGTGATCCCCGGTCGGCTGGGTCAGGGAAGTCAGGTTTTACCCACAGATAACAGCTTTTTTGATATCTATGCTTTTGAAGGCAGGGCGGGTCAGCGGGTACAAATTGATATGACCAGTGGGGAAATCGACTCCTTTTTAATTTTGCTCGATCCCAATGGTAATGATTTAGCCCAAGATGATGATAGCGGTGGTGGCACCAATGCCCGATTATCTGTCATTTTACCCAGGGATGGCATCTATTTGTTAATGGCAAATGCTTATGAAGCGGGACAAACCGGATCATATAATTTACGGGCGGTAGCGATTGAGGGAAGTTCAGTTACGCGAGATTCTCGTTGGTGATGAGTCAAGGTGTCGGGGAGATGGGGGTGTTCCAGACGTAGTATGCTACGTCTGGAACGCGGTCGGGGCGGGTTTAATCCCATCTGGGTCAAAAAGAAACGATAGTAGTAAAACCCGCCCCTACAGACTGTTCCCTTTAAATCAAACCCAACCAACCTAACAAACCTTTACCGGTAATCAACTCGAGCAGCAATAGAGCCACAAATGCGATCATGGCAAACCGTCCGTTGATTTGCTCGGCGTAAGGTGTCCAACCAAAAGCTGGTTCGGGTTGGTTGGGGGTTTGTGTTGTCGATTTTTCTTTTGTAGGTGTTTGAGAGGTCATGATTTTGGTACAATGTCTTGCTCAGGTTTCTCAGATTTCAAGGTTTGAACAGATTCAATCAGCGAGCGCACTTGAGCGGTGCCTTCAGAGGCGTCAAATCCTAAAGGGAATTTACCACGGGCGAGCATCCGTAATCCGAGGGGACTTAAACTGAGCATTCCTTTAATATCTCGGAAGAAGTTTGCCACCACCTGTATGCCAAATTTGCGCTCATCAACCCAACCTCCTTGTTTGACCAAATCAATTAAGACTTTGCGATGGCGGATTGAGCGGCTGGCTTGCTTGTCTTTGCGAGTCAGAATTTCTTGTTTAATTTTACCGATTTGATCCATGGGGGCGACATCCATCGGGCAAACGGCGTTACACATTAAACACCGGGTACATCCCCACACCCCCTTAGTTCCTTGATTGTAGTTTTCTAGGCGACTTTCTATGGCGGTATCGCGAGAATCAGCGACTAGACGCTGGGCTTTGGCGAGAGCGTGAGGACCAACAAATGTGGGATCAACCTCGCGAGCATTACATTCTGAATAACAAGCGCCACACATGATACAATTACCATTCTGATCCAGGCGCGATCGCTCTTCGGGACTTTGTAAAAATTCCCGTTCAGGAATGGTTCGTCCGGCTGTGCTCACGTAAGGTTCAACCGCTTCTAAGTTGTCCCAAAAGCTCCGCATATTCACGACTAAATCCTTAATCACGGGAAAATTTCCCAGGGGAGCAATCGTGATTTCCGGAATCTCCGGGCGATTATGCTCAGGTAAGTGCGCCAATTCATTGCCCACATTTTCTTTACAAGCCAGTGCGGAGCGACCATTGATCCGCATCGCACAGCTACCACAGATTGTGTTGCGACAATTCTTGCGAAATGCTAAGGTTCCATCCTGCTCCCACTTGATCCGATTCAGGCACTCCAGAATCGTGTTTCCTTCCTCCACATCCAGCTTGTAAGTCTCGATAGTCGGGGAGGTATTTTGAGTCTGTCGAATGATTTTAAAGGCAACTTGCATAGTGATACGCTCTGTTTGTATCTCAACACCTATATGAAAATTACCACTTTAAGAGGAGTCACAACCTACCCATTGACCATCACCCCCTGATTTGGTAGATCGCCCCTAAATAAATATAGATGAGAAAATTTTGCTAGAAGGCACTCGCTCAACTTATCCTAGCAGCGATGTTTGGCAAACTGACTACAGTCTAAGACAATCGTCACTCACTCAGGATTCATCCTTAGGAGTGTTGATTTTCTGCTGATAGATGCTCTCTCCCTTGTGTCTGGTCAAATTTTTCCCGGATCACCTGCCAAATCCCCAGATGGATCATTGATCCGAACACACTTGTGGTTCCATCTTTTGCCGATGAGTCCTAACTTGGTTAAAATTTTAACCTAAGAAGCGGCTTTAGTGTCTCTGTCCAATCCTTATGGCTCAAATTCCCAGAAATTTTAATAAATGATCAAAAAAATCTTGACCAAAATCAGAGATTTAACGATATATTTTTTATATAGCCAAATACACTTGGCAGCAAATGACCTTTACCATCCTGAAAATTGAAGGACAGTCTGTGAAATTATGGCAGAGACCCAACCTAATGCATTAACGGGGAAAGCCTTACTTCAAAAAGTAAAAGAGCTCTCCCACTTGCCTCGACGAGAAACAGCAAAACGCTGTGGCTATTACACGGAAAGTAAAACCGGTCAGACCCGCGTCAACTTAACTGATTTTTATGATGCGGTGTTAGCGGCGAAAGGTGTTCCCTTAGATCCAGAGGGAGCAAAAGATGGTCGTGGTCGGGAACCGACGTATCGAGTCAGCGTCCATAAAAACGGTCAAATTGTGATTGGCTCAACCTACACTCAGGAAATGGGATTGAAGCCCGGTGATGAGTTTGAAATTAAACTGGGCTACAAGCATATCCATCTCAAACAGGTTGATATGGATACATCTGAGGAGTCGGAAGATCTGGAATTGGAAGCCGCAGAGGTTTGAGGCGGCTCATGCTAAAAAGGATGGGTTATGCAAATTATCCATCCTTGCCAGCATGAAAGTAGCCGCGTTAAAAGTATAGCTCCTCACCGTTTGCCGATCTCGCTTATGGCTATTTTTGATCAGGCAGATAATCCGTGTATTATTTGGCTAATAAGCGCATCGGCGCTAGTAAAAGTCGCGGTTTTTTTTCTGGCTTGGTCTGCGTTGTGGTTGCCTTTAGCCATGGCGATCGCAATCCGACTGAAATGGCATCCTCCTAAGGCTTTGGCAGCACAGCAAAAGTTGCCATTTGTCGCTATTCTTTACATCATTGCCCCCCTGATTATCTGGGGGGCGACACAGATAGAAGGTACATCATTTCTTGACTATGGCTGGGGCTGGACGACGCGGATTTGGATATCCTTAGTCGGGGGATTTGGCGTGGCAATTTTGAGTTTAGGAATCAGCTTTACGGGACAATGGCTAGTAGGCTGGGTGGATTGGCATGGGGAAAATTGGCAGCAATTGACCAGGATTGGACTGCCAATATTCGGAATAGGACTAGGCATTGGATTAATTGAGGAATTGGTGTTTCGCGGGTTCCTGCTGACGGAACTCCAGCAAGACTATTCTCTGGGAATAGCGGCGATAATATCGAGTCTGATCTTTGCTCTATTGCATCTGATTTGGGAACAACAACAGACGCTCCCTCAAATTCCTGGATTGTGGCTAATGGGTATGGTATTAGTCCTAGCCCGGTGTGTGAATGGGGGGAGTTTAGGCTTAGCCTGGGGACTCCACGCGGGTTGGATTTGGGGATTAACCTGTCTCCAGGAAGCAAAATTGATTTCATATACCAGAAAAGGACCCCTATGGATAACGGGAATAGGAGATAATCCCTTAGCTGGCATGTCTGGTATCTTGTGTTTACTGGGTGTTGCTGCTTTCCTGTGGGGTATTGGGGATTAGTGATTCGTCATTTGTTGATTGTTCAGGGTTCATTGTTGATTAGGAAATCGCTTCTCCATCTCCCTCATCCCTCTTTGGCTGACCAACGTTTTTGCCAGTGGGAGCTGGGTTCGAGAGTAGAGGCTTGCTGCTCAATTTGCCGCCGTTGGAGGATAATCGCCGCTTGATCGGCAAGTTGAGGATCACGATAGGGAATAGCCGCACGGGTTTGCAAATGTTGACGCGATCGCTCCGAGAGAGGGGGTAGAGTGGAAGCGTCAAAACTTGCCACCGTTCCCGGTTGTCGTCCCCCCACAGGGGGTGTCGGACCAATCTTAAAGCCAGCCGTGATTAAACCACCTCGGACAGCAGCCGCACAGGAATAGGTTGCTAGTCTACCTGTTTTGGCGCAACACTCTGCTAATTGTTGGAAAAATTCCACCGTCCATAATTGAGGACAACGACGGGGAGAAAAGGGATCGAGAAAAATAGCATCGGCGGGGAAGTTCGACTGACGTAATTGCTGGATGCTTTTTCTGCCATCGCCTAAATAAAGTTGCGCCTGAAGCTGATCCGTTTTGACTTCTGATTTTATCACCAGACGCTCTAGGAGTTCGGGAATTGGCTGATTCCAGTCCTTGAGAAAATGATGTGCGATCGCGCTTCGCGGTACAGTCGGGTCTAATTCCAGGGCGACTAATTCAACTCGACATCTGGGGTTAATCGTCCAAATCGTTTCTAGAGCCGCCGCTGTATTGTAGCCTAAGCCATAGCAGACATCCAGCAGACGCACAACCTGCTGTTGGGCTTTTTGTTTCAGGTGGCAAGGTTCAACAAATTTTAACAAAGCTTCCGTTTTTGCCCCTTGAGTACTGTGGAAATATTCACCAAACTCTTCAGAAAAAAAGGTGAATGAGCCATCGCCTGTGGGCTGAGGGGTAAAGCTGTGGATGTTTTCCATAGTTTGTCTGATTGATATTCAAAACTTTACCTTCCCCCCCCATCTCCCCTATATTCCAGACGTTCCACGCCTTACATCTCTACAATCTTCCTCACCTTCCCCATTACCTGTTTCTAGACCTTGACCCTTGACAAACCTCACTCAAGGGTACTATAACAGTATTATCTCACAAGAATGAGAAAACGAGTCAGGGATGAGTGAAATGTGAGGCAGAGATGGCACCCACTTCATCCCAGCCTCTGGAGAGAGATCCAGTTTCGGCGGGTGCATCCTGACTACTTTGGCTAATGTTACTCCAGTTTTAGAGGAAATTGACATCATGAAAACCATAACCGCCAAAATCAAACAGGTAATTTGGGCAACTCCCTTGTTCCTTACTCTTCTGTCTCCAGTTTCCAGTCAAGCCTTAACCGTTGAAGAGGTTCCTAATCCTCAACAGCTAAATGGTACTTGGGTGACGGATATGGCAAATATTCTCAGTGACTCCACAGAAGCCCAACTGAATCAAACCCTATCTGAATTAGAAGCCAAAAATGGTACAGAAATCGCTGTGGTGACTGTACCCGAAACCGCCCCGGCTGAGTCTCCCAAAGCATTTACCACGAAACTGTTCAACTACTGGGGGATTGGTAAAGCCGATGAGGATAACGGGGTTCTGTTTCTCATTTCTAAAGGGGATCGTCGGGTAGAAATTGAAACCGGATATGGTATCGAGGCGATTTTACCCGATGCCAAAGTCGGCAGAATTATTGACAGTCAAATTATTCCCAAATTCAAACAAGGGGACTTTGATAGTGGCACATTGGCAGGTACGAAAGCCTTAGCGGTGGCGATAGAACCGACAGTGTTTCCTCAAGAATCAACATCAACTTTTCCCTGGCAACTTCCTTTAGGCGGTGCATTAGCATTGGGACTCGGAGTTGGCACTTATGTGAGTAGGCGGCGTCGAGTGTTGGTTAAGCCAGAAGGAAAAACCCGCACTCAAGAGCATCCTCACCGCAATCACCCTTTACACTGTGCCGATTGCAAGCAGCGCTTGGAAAAACTCGACGCGATTACGCTGCAATCAAAGCTCACTCAACCGGAAAAAGTAGCGCAAAAAATTGGTAGTATCCGATTTGAAGGCTGGCGATGTCCCCGTTGTCATCCTCACTTAAAAGGTGTGCATATTTTTGCCTATATCTGTGACTCATCAGACTTTGGCAAATGTCCCACCTGTAAGGAATTAACCGTTACTCGCAGGATTAAAAAGGTGCTGAGAGAATCCACTTGGAACCAAGAGGGTAAGCAATTGGTGCATCAAGATTGTCACTGTTGTGCTTATCAGGAAGAGGTGACAGAAGCGATTCCCTGCTTGAAGCCACCATCTAATGCTATTTTCCTCAAACCCAATGCGCGATCGCAAGAGCCCCGACGGTTTAATCCCGACTGGAATCACTCACCCAAGCATTGTGCTGATTGTAAATATCCCATGCAACTTATGGGTAAGCTGCTACGCAGCTAAACCGGATAAACAGCATTGCCTTTGTTTTTGATTTTTCTATTCCATTTAATTATAAGCTCTCCTTCATTTAATAATTTATGTAGCAATTTTTCTAGTTCTTCTACTGATTCAAATAGTCGA
>NZ_JAVKEW010000056.1:0-29173 GCF_040226375.1 Coleofasciculus sp. G2-EDA-02
GCTTCCTGTCTCGCTTGCCGTTGCCTTTTTGTATTGCTACAAATTGGTCTTACACAGCATCTCTCGCCCTGTAGAGACGTAGCATGCTACGTCTCTACATCACCTCAAAGAGTGAACCCAGGCAGCAACCCGCCTTCCGCATGTCGTTATTCTTTGTTCGTACAACTACGTTAACGTCAGCAAACCCCTGCTTGTTCTGCTACCCAGATAAATCCGACGTTACTTAACCAACTCTGGTCCTAGAAGTTTTTCCAGAATCTGACGCGAAAGCGAATCCACTTCTTGTTCTAAGGATGCCATCGCTTCATTTTTTTGTTGGTCAATCTCTTTTTGGGCTTGCTCTCGTTGTGCCTGGGCTTCCGCTTGCGCTTGAGCCATTTTATCGGCAGCTATTTTCTGAGCATCAGCTTGAGCGGCGGCAATCGTTGCTTGTGACTTGCGACGAGTTTCTGCTAGTTCTTGCTCATACTGTTTAGCCAGATTCTGAGCTTTGTCTAACCGTTCCCGTGCCTCTAAGCGGTTCTTGCGGATATAATCATCCCGTCCATCAATGGCTTGGCTAAGCGGCTTATAAAAAACCGCATTTAATACCGCCACCAAAATTAAAAATTGCAATGCCATCAAAGGTAGGGTGGCATCAAAATCAAATAACCCCCCTTCTTTAGCTGCCTTTTCTGCTGTTTCAACAGCGAGTAAAATTGTCCAATGTATCATGATGTTTTGGTAATCCCACAGCGCACAAAATCCTTAGCTTTTTCGTTGGGATGGGATAGCGTTGTCGATTTCAATAGCCGCTACCTTAAAACTTATTCAAAGTTAACTAAATCTAGTCAACCTTGATGTTCACTTCCTGCTCCCGGGTGGCAGCTCTCCCCCAGTACTGTCTTGGTTACCAAGCGCTTGGTTACCAAGTCTCTACGGCGGCTTATTGGATTGAAGAAAAAATCTTCTATATGTGTGATGCCTTCATCTCAACAGCATTCAGACCTCAGTCATTGGGGTCTGAATGCTCTTGTGGCATAAAGGGTTACGAGAAGGGGTTAGCGAATAATAAGACGAGAGCAACCACCAAACCGTAAATCGTCAGCGCTTCCATGAATGCCAAACTCAGTAGTAAGGTACCCCGAATTTTACCTTCAGCTTCAGGCTGACGGGCAATCCCTTCTACTGCTTGTCCCGCCGCATTTCCTTGACCAATTCCAGGACCAATTGCTGCTAAACCAACAGCTAAAGCAGCAGCAATAACAGATGCAGCAGAAATTAATGGGTCCATGATATTTTTCCTCGCTTTTGACTAAATAACAAACGAACGTGAAACGCTTACCCTACACTAATCCGCTAGACACAGCAGAATTCTTTGATTGCTCGCTCCAGGAAGCAGCAAATCTTCATCACCAGCCTAAAATCGCTAGTGATGGTCTTCCATCGCCTCCCCGATATAAGCCGCTGCTAGGGTAGCAAAGATCAGCGCCTGAATCGCACTGGTAAATAAACCCAATGCCATCACCGGGAGAGGTACGAACAGGGGAACCAACAGCACCAATACTGCCACCACCAGTTCATCTGCCAAAATGTTGCCAAACAGACGGAAACTGAGGGAGAGAGGTTTGGTAAAATCTTCCAGAACCTTAAACGGCAGCAGAATGGGAGTTGGTTGGGCATAACCAGCAAAATACCCCAGACCCTTCTTGCTCAGACCCGCGTAAAAATACGCTAAGGAGGTCAGCAGCGCAAAAGCCACTGTAGTATTAATATCACTGGTTGGTGCAGCTAATTCACCTTCTGGCAGCTCAATGAGTTTCCAGGGAATAAGTGCCCCAGACCAATTTGCCACAAAAATGAACAAAAATAACGTCCCCACAAACGGCACCCAGGGACGGTACTCTTTCTCCCCGATCTGATTTTTGGCTAAATCTCGCAGAAATTCCAGGGCATACTCCATAAAATTTTGGAGACCACTGGGAACTCGCTGAATGTTGCTGGTAGCAGCAATTGAGGCAATAACCAGAATGGCAATCACGACCCAGGAGGTAATAAAAACCTGACCATGAACCTTCAAATTACCGATATGCCAGTACAGATGCTGACCAACTTCTAGTTCAGCAAGGGGGAAAGCATTATAGAACGCCAAACCATCTATCATTTCCATTCCGGAGATTTCCCCAGCTATCTTCTATCCTTTGGTTGAAACGACTACACAGAACGGATTGACAATTGCCCATCGAACAATTGCTGAGTCTGTTTCCTGCTTCATCCAGAGGAGTTTTCTCCTTTGTCCACAGGCGTTAAGTTCGGGTGTAGCCCACCCTACTGTTTGGATGCGTTGGCTGCCCTGACAATGGGAACTTACTTCGACGTAGGCAACAAGGTGCTTTGCAGCATATAAGCGATAAGCGCAGCTTTATACGTCAGAAATCCTAAAAATATGGGCAGAATGCGTAAGCTCTGCCATTGACTGGCAACGACTAATAGCCCAATCAATAAAGCCAACCGAGTCGAACTCGGACGCCTTTTTTGGACACCTAACCGCTCAACGTCTTTCGCCAACATTCTCAAGTAAACCACACCAACGCACGCCCCGATCAAATAATTCAAGGCGATGTTGAGTGAGTAAAAAATCCAGACAGAGACAAAAATCACCCCTGTCATTGCCAGAGTCACCGCCAACAACGCTTGTTTAAGTTGGTAGTACTCTTGCATTGAGGAACTTTCAGGGGAGGTCTGAGAACTCCCTGGCGGACTTTCCTCCGGTGTGGGCTTGGGTTGTACAGAGTTGTCTGACAAGTTCACAGGCAGCAGCAAACGCTAGTCCATCAAAATTGGCTGGATCGCATCTAGCCATAGGCGATCATACCACGCACCAGTAACATTACTTAAAGCATTTTTAATCGTTATTAGTCATTTGTCATTTGTCCTTCGTCATTCGTCCTTCGTAAAGTCGGGGCGGGCGCGAGTTACATCTGGGTGCAACCAAAAAGATAGTAGTGAAACCCGCCCCTACACAATCTTCCCCATCTTCCCCTGCTCCCCCTGCTCCCCCTGCTCCCCCTGCTTCCCCTGCTCCCTCTGCTCCCTCTGCTCCCCCTGCTCCCTCAGCTCCCCGTTCCCCTTTCCCTACAATAGATGTAGACCCTTCAGGATTCAAAACGTAATGCCAAAGCTCGCCTACCTAGACTGTCAGAGTGGAATTGCTGGTGATATGTGCTTAGGGGCACTCGTGGCAGCAGGAGTGCCGTTGGAGTATTTAAGTGAAAAGTTAAAAGGGCTAGGAATTGACCATGAATATCGGTTAGAGTCAGAACCAGTCCACCGTCAAGGTCAATTAGCCACTAAAGTCCATGTGAATTTGCTCACTCAAGCCCATCACCATGATCACGCTGAACCGTCAGACCATGAGCATAGCCGACACCTGGCAGATATTGAACACCTAATTACAACCGCCAGATTACCTTCACAAGTCGTCGATTGGAGTTTGGCAATTTTTCGCAACTTGGCAGAGGCAGAAGGGGCAGTTCACGGGATGACACCCGAAACCGTGCATTTCCATGAAGTGGGTGCGACAGATGCCTTAGTGGATATTGTCGGTACTTGTTTGGGGTTGGATTGGTTGGGCATTGACCGACTCTACTGTTCTCCTTTACCCACAGGAGGTGGTACAGTACAAGCTGCTCATGGTCGATTGCCTGTTCCTGTTCCTGCTGTTTTAAAATTGTGGGAATCTCGGCAAGTTCCTATTTATAGTAACGGCATTGATCGCGAATTAGTCACGCCCACTGGTGCAGCCATTGCTGTCACCCTTACCACCCAATTTGGACTCCCTCCAGCGATGATTCTTCACAAGATTGGTCATGGCGCGGGAACCAGTGAGTTAGCGATTCCGAATATCCTGCGACTCTGGATTGGGGAAGCGTCAGAGTTTGGCATTCAGTTTCAGGGAACAGATCCGGCTAATCTTATAATTGATGACCCTTGCCAAGAAACCGTTTGTGTGATAGAAACGCAAATCGATGACTTAAATCCTCAAGCCATTGGGTATGTCTTTGAGGTGCTATTTAATGCTGGGGCGTTGGATGTGTTTACCCAAGCCATTGGCATGAAAAAATCTCGTCCTGGGGTATTACTCACGGTAATTTGTCCACCGGAAAAATTAACCGTTTGTGAAGATATTTTATTTAGAGAAACCACAACCCTGGGTATTCGCCACTTTACCCAGCAACGCACGATTCTGCAACGGGTAATCGAGCGAGTCGAGACGAAGTATGGCACGGTGCGGGTAAAAGTTGCCAGTCGCGCTTCAGGAGTACAAAATGCCATCGCCAACGTCCAACCGGAATATGAAGACTGTGCCGCGATCGCACGAGACTATAATTTATCCTGGCGGGAGGTGCATCAACTAGCACTTGATGCTTGGTATCGTGTCAATAATCCACCATTGCCTTGATCAGCTAGCAAATATCAGAATCCAGAGGATAGAAGGTAGAAGGCTGAAGGTTGAATAGATGACTTGTAACAACCCTAGTTGCTCTACGCTGGTTTATTAGGATAACATTATGAAAATTGTTTCCATCAAAATCAAGAATTACCGCCTTTTTGAGTTGCTAGAAATTAAGGATATTCCAGGGTTTTGTGTCATGATCGGAGCCAATGGCACAGGCAAATCTACCCTGTTTGATATTTTTGGTTTTCTTCGGGATGCCCTCAAAAATAACATTCGCCAAGCCCTCCAAGTTAGAGGTGGGTTTAATGAAGTCATCACTAGAGGCAAAGAACAAGAAGACATCGAAATTGAATTGAAATTTCGCATGAAGATTGTGGAAACAGAACGCCTCGTAACTTATGTACTAATCGTTGGACAAGAAGAAAAACGTCCGGTAATCAAACGAGAAATATTACGCTACAAACGCGGCGAATACGGTTCCCCTTATCACTTCCTTGACTTTCAAAAAGGCAAAGGCTACGCCATCACCAACGAAGAAAACTTTGACCAAACCGAAGAACACCTAGAACGAGAAGAACAACAATTAGAATCCCCCGATATTCTAGCCATCAAAGGCTTAGGGCAATTCCAACGCTTTAAAGCTGCCAGTGCCTTCCGTTCCCTAATCGAAAATTGGCATGTATCCGACTTCCATATCAGCGATGCGAGAGGGAGTAAAGATGCTCTCTACGCCGAACACCTCTCCCCCACTGGAGACAACCTAGCCGTCGTCGCCCAATATATTTATCAAGAACATCCCAGGATCTTTGATAAAATTTTAGAAAAAATGCGCGATCGGGTTCCGGGTATTTCCCAAGTCGAAGCAAAAAACACCGAAGACGGTAGATTAATTCTGCGCTTTCAAGACCAAGCTTTCAAAGATCCCTTTATTGATCGCTACGTCTCCGACGGCACGATGAAAATGTTTGCCTACCTAATTTTACTTTTTGACCCCAAACCTCACCCTTTACTTTGTGTCGAAGAACCCGAAAACCAACTTTACCCTACCCTACTTCAAGAACTCGCCGAAGAATTTGCCAGCTATAGCGATCGCGGCGGTCAGGTTTTTATTTCTACCCATTCCCCTGACTTCCTGAATGCTGTTCCCCTAGACAGTATTTTTTGGCTGATCAAAGAACAAGGCATCACCAAAATATACAAAGCCAGCGATGACAAAACCATCAAAGCCTTAGTTGAAGCTGGAGACTTACCTGGCTATTTATGGAATCAAGGTTGGTTTAAAGGAGTTGCCCCCTGATGAGCTACAACATTATTTTTTTATTAGAAGAACCCTCCATAAATATGGTTTTAGAGAAGATATTACCTAAACTAATTCCTTTGGTTTCTCGGAGATTTAGCTGCAGTCGAAAAAGCCTATAACCTTAAACCTGATAGCCTCAGCCAAAAACAAACCCAAAATAAATATCGAGATCCCGATCGACTCAATTCTGCCAAAGAAGAACTCAGAAAATTATTACCAGCAGGATATTATCCTGGCACTCACTCTAAAGAAATCGCACCACACTTGTCCCTTACGGACAATAAATCGCGTAGCTTTCAAATTTTCTGTGAAGGAATCCAAAAAATTTTAGCGAGAGTCAGTTATGACCCAGAGTGAACAAGAGCTAGAGGAGCTTTCCTTACATTCGATATCGTATTGTGCTGTGTACTGTAGAATAGGGTAGGTTGAACTGATGCTGCTCAACCAGCAAATCTTTAATTTCTCCATACATGACATGATAACCATCGGCTTGCGACTCTGAGCTTGACCTGTTCAATGTACCATTTAGTGCATAGCTTTTCAGAAATGGTATAAATCCCTTAAACTGTAGTTAATTGTTGGGTTCGGAAAGAATTATGGCAGAGTATCAAAAGATCGAATATCGCATTGGCAAGGATGGCAAAATCACCGAAACCGTCATCGGTGCTACCGGATCAAGTTGTACCGAAACCACTAAAGGAATTGAAGCCGATCTCGGAGACGTAGAAACTCAACAATTGCTGCCAGAATATTATGAAGGTGACGAAACCCTAACCACGGATCAAACTACGACTTTACATCAACAGTAAAAGGAGAGGTAAGATGGCTCATGATCCTAACCTCTTGGGGCTTGGTTTACTGTTGTGGTTTGTCTTCACCACTTTACTCATTAGTCGCTTTGGTCCGAAAAAAAGACCCGAAAACTATTCTGCTTCAGTCTCAGTTACTGACTCCACTCAAATCAAGGAATTAGAGGCACAATGTCAGCGGCTACGGGATGAACTCGAAGCGCGATCGCAGCAACTATCCACAGATATCCAAGATACCACCTTTGAACAACTACGCCCCCTACTGACCAATTATCCCACCGCTTGCCGGATGATCGAAGCCCGCCCGGATTTACCAGCTAAAAATTTAGTCGCACTCTTTACTCCATTAGAAAATCTGATCCAGAATTGGGGATATGAACCCATTGGTCAACCTTGGGAACAGGTTCCCTTTAATTCCCAACTGCACCAACCTGATGTTGAAGATATCACAGAAGGAGAACTCGTTTATATTCGATTCGTCGGCTATCAAGATCATGATCGAATACTTTGTCCGGCTAAAGTGAGTCGCACCCTACCTAGGGGACTGTCACATTAGTGAGTGTGTAGGGGCGGGTTTAGGGACTTTGTTTCGCTGTTAATGATAACTTTTGTGCAAAACCCGCCCTGATTACCTTTTGAGTGCGATAACTATTTGACGAATGACTAATGACAAATGACAAATACAGTTGCAATTGACTTCGGTACGAGCAACACAGTCGTCAGTATACTCGAACCCGATACCAACAGTCCCAAAACTCTCAGGCTGGGTTCACTCTCTCGCCTGTTTAAAACGAACTCAAGTGAGCCAGATATCCCAGTCATTCCCACCCTAGTTTTTATCAAAGACAATAATCAAATCGTACTGGGAGAACAAGTTCGTTCCCAGCGCTTAGGACAATCTCAACCCGCTCGCTTTTTTAAAGGCTTTAAACGAGATTTAGCGGCTGATTTCCAACCGCCTCCGCGTCTCATTAATGGTGAATATTACACGGCTGAATCGGTTTCAGAACAATTTATTAAAACTATTTGGCAGCAATTAAAGGCGCAAAAAATTCAACCCTCTCAGCTTATTTTAACTGTACCCGTGGGCGCTTATGATCGGTATTTAGATTGGTTTCGCGAGGTGGCACGCCGCCTGGATGTGGAGCAAATTAAACTGGTGGATGAATCCACAGCAGCGGCGTTAGGCTATGCGGTACAACGTCCGAGTTCCTTGGTATTGGTGGTGGATTTTGGCGGTGGAACTCTGGATTTAAGTTTAGTCCGTACTGCACCACAATTGGATGCAGCCAAGCGCGATCGCGAAACGGTATTACGGGCAGAAGTGTTGGCGAAATCTGATGCATACATCGGCGGTGAAGATGTGGATAGTTGGATTGTCGAAGACTATCTGCATCAGCAAGGATGGTCAAGGGAAGCAATTGGTGAGGTGGGGTGGCAGAATTTATTAGAGTTAGCTGAACGGTTGAAGATTCGCTTATCTAGTAATCAGGAAGCCAAGGAAAGTTGGTTAGATGAGGAGACATTTAATTCATACAACTTGCAACTGAATCGGGATAGATTAGAAGAGATTCTGGAAAATCGCCAGTTTTTGGAAAAATTGCGGGAAGCGTTGGATGAAGTATTGACGATTGCTCTGGAAAAAGGAATTAGCAAGGGTGATATTGAACAGGTGTTATTAGTTGGGGGCAGTTGTTTAATTCCCGCCGTACAGCAGTTGATCCGGTCATATTTTGGCAAGACTAAGGTTAAATTAGATAAGCCCTTTGAAGCTGTGGCACATGGGGCGTTGGCGTTAAATCAAGTGGCGAGTGTGGATGATTATTTGCACCATAGTTACGCCATTCGCTTATGGGAACCTTATGCTAAAACTTATTCCTATTTCACATTATTTGAAAAAGGGATACAATATCCCTGTGAACGTGGGGAACCGTTAACCTTACAAGTCGCCATTGAAGGACAACGGGAAATTCGCTTAGATATTGGCGAAGTCGCAGAAATTGCACAAGCCGAGGTAACTTATGATAAGTTAGGACGGATGACCAGTAGTCAGTTATCGAAGCAAGCGGCGTATCGTTCTTTGGATAGCGATCGCGAACAGGTTTGTGTGGCACATTTAGATCCACCGGGACAAGTGGGAGTTGACCGGATTTCAGTTCAGTTTGAGGTAGATGAACGGCGGGTTTTGGTGGCGACAGTTAAGGATTTACAGACGGGGAAACTGTTAGTAGAAAAAGGCGCGATCGCGAAATTACAGTAGTGGCGTGGCACACCTAATTTGATGGATTATCCCCAGAAAACCCATACAATTAGCTAACTTTTCACGGGAAGTCTAGAAACTATTGTAGAGACGCGATGCAAGAAGCGTCTGGGCGGGCGCGAGTCACATCCCTTGTGCAACCGAAAAGATAGTAGTGAAAGTGAGCCCCTACAGACGTTATGATCGCCCTTTACTCAATCCCCTGTGTCAGAACATGTTTCTTTCAAGTTATGGGCTTTTCTTAACAGGATTCCAACCTTACAAAAATTAGTTGATACTCTTCACCCGATTGGGTGAACTGACTGGGGGAAGTCAGATGCTGCGAGATTACGCTACAAAAGGCTAAAGATATCAAACCGATGGATGACGCGATCGCGTCTTGTATTCAGAGGTTATTTTGGCGATATTTAGCCTAATCTGCGGAACTTTTCTTGCCGCAATGAGTCGATAGGCAGGTAGAGAATAAAAGCTGTTCAATGAGGAAGTTTAGCTTTCTCCATTGGCTTCTGTTCTCTAGGTAATGTGACATTTTTTTGACAAGATAAGCAAAATTTTAGTGGCGTGGCATATCTAATTTGATGGATGACGCTTACACCCGCAAACTTAGGATGAATGGCACTGAAATAAACAGTGTGAGATCACCAAAACCTTTGATATACCGTAGGGTGGGCATTGCCCACCAGCATACCAGGAGCGTGACATTCAACTTAGGATCGCAATACTTTGCGCCCGATTTAACCTCAAATTTTGGGCATAAATTTATGACCTTGATTTCTGGTTTAGCCAATTCTTAATCCTGTAAATTTGATTTTATACATTAGCACCCCTTTCCACAATGGCACCAATGAAAAAGCTAAAAAATAAAAACCTACAGCCATATTTTTATCCTTTACTAGGATTCTTATTCGTTTCTCTAGTGGGACTCAATGCTTGCGGAAAACCTGCCAATCAGAGTGAGTTTTCAACTTTAATATCCCAAACTGAAACTGAGTTATCCGAAACTGAGTTATCCGAAGCTGAGTTACCCGAAACTAAGTTATCTCAAGCTGAATCACCTGAACGCCGTCCCGATATAAATCAATCCCCAGACGCGGCTGAATCTCGCGTTCAACGCCAAGTTAAAGTCTTTTTTCCAGTCGCCAGATCTGAAGATTTCACTAACGTCAAACCCGTTTGGCGAACCACATCCAGTCCAGGGGTTGCCCAATTTGCGATCGCCCAACTTCTCGCAGGTCCCACCTCCTCAGAAAAACAGCAGGGACTCGCCGCCGTTCCCCCTCTGAGTGGAAATTCTAACTGCGGTCAAGATTTTACTGTTTCTATCAACGATGGCGTTGCTCAATTGCAATTTTGTAAAAGAATGATTCACGGTGGTATTGGTGATTCAGTGCGAACGAAAAGCGCAATTGAGGCAACTCTTAAGCAATTTTCGACGGTTAGCTATGTCAGAATTCTCGACCAAAATGGGAACTGTTTAGGTGATGAAAGTGGAGAGAATATTTGCCTGGGTAAAGGACCTAATCCTGAGAAGCTAACTCCTATGTCCCAAATTGCGATCAATGGCGTTGGACCCGTCATCCTAGGAATGACTGTTCGCGAAGCTTCCCAGGCTGCGGGTATTGATTTAGTCCCCTTAAGTTCCAATCCTAATCCTGTTTGTGCTAGTTATAAGCCTACTAAAACTCCAGAAGGACTGGGTGATACGACGTTTATGGTGAGAAATGGACGTATTGCCCGAATTGATATTGGAGATTCTCGCCCTAGAACTGTCAGTGGTGCAAGGGTTGGCGATACCGAAAACCAGGTTAAATCTCTTTATAAAGAACGGCTTCAGGTGAATCCCTTACCCTATTCCGAACAGGGTCATTTCCTAACATTTATCCCTCAAAGCCAAAAAGACCGAAATTTGCGCCTTAAGTTTGCCACGGATGGAACTAAGGTGACCAAGATTATTATCGGTCAACTTCCAGAAGTGGATTATCTCGAAGGCTGTCTAGATATTGTACCGGGTGGAACTTAATCAAAGAGACTGGGCGAGGAGGAAGTCACAGCTACACAAACCTAGTCCGCCTGCGCGGACTAGGTTAGGATCTCACTCTCGTTCCCAGGCTCTACCTGGGAATGCCTTTGGGGAGACTCCGCCTCCCATTCTCTTGGCAAACGTCAAGATTTGATTTATTGCCCTGTTGCGATCGCGCGTATCCAATCGACTACATCTGCGATCGGCTGGCTTGGTGTGAAGTATTTTAGGGGAATGTGATCAAAGGGTTGGTCAGTGATGATACAAATCGCCCCCTCAAACCTGCTCAAATCTGTGAGAAATGTATCACTGTAGGGGTACGGCAATGCCGTACCCTTACCAGGTGTAGGGTTGTCCGACGATGTGTAAAATACCAAAACGATGGTGCGATTGCTTTCTATTGTCAGCAAATCCCAATATACTTGCAAATCTTGCATGGTTTTGGGAGTACCATCGTCGCTTTTGCAGCAGCCTTGCTTGACCATTTCAACATAAATTTTGGCGGCGGGATTATTGGGGTCTATGAATTTGCGGGTATCGATGCAAATTAGGTGGATGGTTTGGTTTAGCTGAGGCTCGTTTGCGATCGCACTCTGAAGGCTCTCTTGTAAGTTCGCTTGATTGAGGCTTTGGCTGTTGAGAGTTGTTGTATTGCCTACTTCTTCTTGTGGATGCCAAGCTTTATAGAAGTCTGGGTAAGGCATATTTTGAGCGCAGTGCCAGATGAGTTTGTAGCATTCTGTATCTTCTATGTAGTCCTTCAGTCCTTCAACTACTACTGCCAGCAAATCGCTTGTAAAAACTTTCTTCAGACACTCAATGGCGTACTCAGCTATGGACTCATCTTTAGTGGTTTTCAGTAGTTTAATCACAGCTTTTGTAGCGTCTATGTTTCTAGATGCTGCCTTTCCTAGAACAAAAGCAACTTCCTGACAGATATGTTTATCCTGACTGGTATGTATAATCTCTAGTAGGAGAGTAACAGCCTCAGAACTTCTAGAAGCAATTTCGACGAGTCTGTTATTAACTAAAAGAATAATTGATCTACTCTGATGATCATTAAGAGTTTGCCGAAAGTCTTTTTTGAGCAACCCAACAAGACAGTGAATATCATTTGAACTTTTAATAAGTTTATCAAGTTTTATTATATCTACCTCGTTCTCAGTTAGCAAATCTTGGAGGCGTTTCCGATTCTCCTCCGCTAGCTTATCCTGTAGTTCGTTGGCTTCCGGATTGCCCTCTCCGAACCAATTATTAATAAATTGATGCACTTGCTCAGGGTAAGAAAAATCCAGCGTTCGGTAAATATCAAAAGTTTCCCACAAAGCCTCTTTTTCTACTTCCCACAGATTTAATCGACAGTTCAGTACCACTCTTACTGAGTCAGCCCAACCTTTTGCTAGCTGTTCCTTGATCCGCATCAGAGGAGACTTGATCGCCATTTCGTCTGCTCCATCCAACAGCAGCCACACTTGACCACTTTCAAGGAGTTCGGCAAAAAGATGCTGCCATTCGACAGGAACTTTGTCGGATTCTCCCGCTATATTTTTTAGCCATTCTTTTGAGAGATAGTGATACAACCAGCCCTCATCCTTCCTCTCCCATTCTTCGTAAACACTAGCCAGAGGAATCCATATCGGTAATCCACGTCTTTTCTCTAATACCCAATAAGCAATCCTTTGCAACAGGGTAGTTTTCCCGCCACCGGGGTCGCCAACAATCGCCAGTCGTTTCCCTTGGCTCCTACTGTGCTTGTGTTTGAGAACTTGCTCTAAAAATGCCTCTCCATCATACTTTTGAACAACTTCATACTGATCATCTGGCTGATTGAACGGCGATGCTTCTGGAGGCGAAGCGTTCTCCCTAGGTCTGCGCTGTGCATCAGGTTTTCGCTCTATCAGTCCCAACGGCACATAGAGTTTCAGGAGCGGATTTTCTCCACTCGTCAGCGGATTATTAATAAATCGCTTTGGCGTTTCAGCTTCGAGGCGATTGTGGCATAAATCATGCCAGTAAACGTCGTTAGCAATTGGAATATCGAGTATAAAGCTACCATTTTGGCTAGAAAAATCCCTCAGCCGATTAAGACCTTCTTGTTCCGCTTGATCAAATGACTTAGAAAGACTCCCTTTAGTATAACCTGTACATTCAATCGCAATATAGGCTTCCTCATCTTCAACCAAATTACACAACTCAAGCAGATTTTCTTTGTTAGTCAGTAATCCCTCATTAAAAAGTTTCTTGCCCTCACGATCCGACGCTTTACACTCATGTAACCAGTGGGTGAGTGATACAGCAACCCAGGCATGGTTTCTAGTTACAACTAACAGAGGTATCAATTCATAACGCAGACAGATTCCACAAAACAGCACTGCTAGGTCAAGACAAGTTCCTTTATTAATGTCGATAATTTCGGCTGGTTCACGAATCTGTTGACTATCCTGTGATGAATCATATTCTTCTAGAGAATACTGTATTGCTCTCTTAGCCAAAGTATTATAAATAGCCTCGACCATGCGCCGACACCCATCGGGAGCATTTCTCAATTCGTTGAGAAATGGTAGCTCATTTTTAAAATAATTAAAGACTTCTGAGTGTTTCGATAAGTTGGCAAACGCAGATAAAACTCTATATTCAGTCTTTGTCCATTTCCACATAAACGAATCCTCATTTAATAGGTGTATTTAAACTTTAGATAAATCTCCTCCGTTCAAGGAGGAGTCCGGGAAAGCTACAACAGCCAAACTCTATGACATTCTACAACTCGTTTTATTATCAACTTACCTCATCCAATTACCGGGAACAAATCATACACCGGGTTGACTTTACGGATCGCCTTGCCTGTTCGCACTTCCACTTGGTAAAGTCCTGGCTCTAACTTAGGAACAGTGAGTGTCCAGTTTCCATTTTGCTGCTGGAATTTATAGTTCATACTCTCTGCAACAGAACCATATTCTTTAAGCGGTGTGATGATAGCTTTAAACCCTTTAGGGTCAATGTTTGCATCGGTCAGCCTAGCCATTAGTTCCACTGGTTCATCAGCCGTGTAAAAGTCATCGAGATTGCTGAGACTAATGGCTAGTTCTTTTTCATCATCGGTTTCAGGGTCTCGAATTGCACTCCAGCTTTCACCTTCTAGACTAGCAATAAACTCACACAGGTCATCGAGTGATTTTGGGGAACTTTGGAGAAAGCCATGTGTCTGGGACAAACGGTTCTGCGTAGGAGGTTTATCAAATTCAATGGGAACGGCTGAAAAGTGAGGCACAGTACCATCTCCATAGTTTTTACCGACTATTCCCTCAATTGCTGGTGGCAAGTTTGAGCTTAGAGTTAGTGTGCCATTGGATAAGTCAGCCGATTGAACAGTGTTTTGCTGAATACCAAAAAATGGCATTGTTTGGTAATTCTCTTGATAGGGCGTCTCTTTACTGTTGCTTTTTTGCTCCTCTTTAATCTTCCGATGAAATACCCAAGCATCTTCTGCTCGCTTTCTGTCTATACCTGGGATGTCAATTTCTGCTACTCGTTTCCAGTCACCATTGACATGAACCATCTCATAAATCGGCAATAGCTGATAGATAGAGGGACACGAGCTAATTACCTCTGATAAATCAAAGGTAACGCCAAACTTCTGAATTTTGCTGTTGACAAGCCATTGGAGAGCGCTAGGTGCGCCTCGGTGTGGTGTACCAAAGGTAATAAGAGCCTTGCAGTCTTGCCAACCGCCTAATACTTCCAGATAATAACGGGCAACTAAACCTCCCATACTGTGCGCTATCAAAATAACTTTCGCGTCAACTGCACCGTTACTTGAATCCCGCCACCGCTTCAACCGTTCACCAATAAACTTCTCTAACAAATGAGCAGACGCTCGATTATCGCGCCGCCAGTCATAGGGAAATTCAAAAAGGTTGGCTGTTTCGTGTTTACTAGCGGGAAGTACGTTGTCAAATTTCTCAGCAATTTTATCTAAGATCACCGAATAGCCACCCGACTTGAACTTGGGTATAATGACTTTTGGCATTAAACGAGTCGCTCTGATACCATCTCCTATGTCACCGCCCTTTAGATCATCCCCCGCCAGTTTTAGATGTCCAAGTGGCGAACTATCTCGCCAACTTTTTACAATAGTTAATAGTGCCTGAATATGGAGATCCCAAACAGGTTTACCATCTTTTTCCAGCACGCTACCCATGATTCCCGGTAACAGCACCACGATATCTTTCATCTTGGTTTTCGGCATTAGCACAGGCTCCTTAGTCAATTATTAGTTGGTTTTGTCTGCTCAAAACGACAATGGAAGTTGATAAAACTATCAGATAATTCCTCTATTGGAGTCGGCGGCGGCAAATGTATGAGTTTTGATCGCTACCTTGCTCATAAGGTAAGCAACGACAGTGAGGAGAGTGTAATTTATTGTGTCACTTTATTAAGCGATCGCATGATCGGCGCGTTTCCAGGGCAAAAAAGCCGTAGAACCATTTCAAGCTACAGCTTTACTGGACACATCCCTTAATTGTCACAGAAGCCTAATCCCAGCTATTGTCAGAACTAGGGATAATGGAGAGCGATCGCGCTTCGTTTACGTGGAATAGATTTTACGGGTTTTCTGGGCGCACAGGGCTTGCTATCCGAAAATGCAAATCTATTAAATTAGCTGTGTCACACCAGTAGGTTGGGTTGACGTAGAAAACCTAACAAAATATAGTGGCTTGACACAGCTCAAATTGTGGAATAGATTTTACCATTGAATCGGGCGCAAAGCTTTGCGCCCCTAAGGTTTCGGGGTGTAATTCTAATTCATCAAATAAGGTGTGCCACGCCACTAGTGGACTGACACAGCTAAAATGATGGAATAGATTTGACCATTGAATCGGGCGCACGCCATGCGCCCCTACAGTTTCCGGGCTCCCATTCTAATTCATCAAATAAGGTGTGCCACGCCACTAGGCTAAAGCCCTTAATCTAAATGGAACTGACGCAAGCTCAAGCTTACTTAAGCTTACTAGGTAATACCTTGAACCCGTTTTAACGGGTTTTAGCTTTCAGCCCGTAGACGCAAAGCGGCTTCTCTTCGAGTACTTTAGTTCAGGGCTTAATCAGTGCTTATCCAAGAATAGATTTGAGCCGAAAATACCCAATCTGGCAGGCTGAATAATCGCATTCATTCAAATAATCCAACGGATGCCATTCATTATGGCTAATCGATTCAAAATAGCTACCATCTTGCCGCGCAATCTCCGGCTCTATATCCGTTACATCGGCATAGTACATATAACACATTTCATTGGTTTGAGTCCCCCCAATATACTTCCCCAACGGCAGAACCTGAACCGAAAATCCCGCTTCTTCATGCACCTCTCTAACCGCCGCTTCCTCTGGCGATTCCCCTGCATCGATACCCCCAGTAATGGGACAAGGATAGAGTCGATGTTCTTGATTAATATCGGGAATATCGATACAAAGCGGCTGCTGTCTAATCAGAACCTCATATCCTCCGTTGTTACTCTGACTTTTTCTGATCAGAAATATCGCCACAGAATCTCGTCCCTTTCGTTCTAGGTAGTGGTAACCCCTAGCCGTTTCCTTAACCGTAATCCAATCGGTGCGAAAAATAATTTTCTCTTTACTCATCATAAGTTATACATCAATTATAGGGTTGTAATTATAGGAGCAATTGTAGGGGCGGGTTTAGCCACTCACTCTACTTGTTACCCATAAATAAACAACAAAACCAGCCCTACCCCACCAATCAATCCACGAAAAAACGCCCAAATAACCGCGCCCTGGAACATTGTTACAAAAAAAAGGACAGCGTATGCTAACGCTGCCCTAAACATTATTACAGACCTGACAATTAAATGATCGCAGCCATCTTCACGTCGTTTTCAGCTAAGAGTTCTTGCAGTTCCTCAGCATCTACGGTTTCTTTCTCAATCAGCATTGCAGATAATTTGTCCAGGATGTGTTTGTTATTCACCAAGACATCTTTAGCACGCTCATAGGCTTCATCCACCAACTTACGCACCTCTTCATCAATCGTTGCGGCGGTGGTGTCGGAGAAATCCCGATCTGAGGCAATGTCCCGTCCTAAGAACATATTGCCATTTTGCCGTCCTAGGGCGACAGGACCCAAGCGATCGCTCATCCCAAAGCGCATGATCATTTGCCGTGCGACGCGAGCAACTTGCTGTAAGTCGTTAGAAGCACCGGTGGTTACTTCTTCTTCACCGAAGATAATTTCCTCAGCGATTCGACCCCCCAAAGCTACCGCCATTTGATTTTGCAGGTAGGAACGGGAATACAACCCAGAATCCATGCGGTCTTCACTTGGGGTAAACCAGGTTAATCCACCTGCCCGACCGCGTGGGATAATACTAATTTTCTGCACTGGGTCATAATCAGGCATTAACGCACCGACCAAGGCGTGACCGGCTTCATGATACGCCACTAACCGCTTGCGCTTCTCGCTCATCACCCGGTCTTTCTTCTCAGGTCCTGCCAATACCCGGTCAATGGCGTCATTTACCTCATCCATGGAGATTTCGGTGAGGTTGCGCCGTGCGGCTAAAATTGCAGCTTCGTTAAGCAGGTTTGATAAATCGGCACCCGTGAAGCCGGGAGTCCGACGGGCAATTTTCTCTAAGTCTACATCCTTGGCTAAGGTCTTGCCGCGAGCATGAACGTTGAGGATTTCCAAACGTCCGGCGTAGTCGGGGCGATCCACGACAACCTGACGGTCAAAACGACCTGGGCGCAGTAATGCTGCATCGAGAACATCAGGACGGTTTGTGGCGGCAATAATAATAATACCCGTATTGCCTTCAAACCCATCCATCTCAGTCAATAACTGGTTCAGGGTTTGCTCCCGCTCATCGTTACCGCCGCCTAAGCCAGCACCCCGTTGACGACCTACGGCGTCAATTTCATCGATAAATACGATACAGGGAGCATTATTCTTGGCTTGCTCAAATAAGTCGCGGACACGAGAGGCACCCACACCTACGAACATTTCCACGAACTCAGAACCGGAAATGGAGAAGAAAGGTACGCCAGCTTCCCCAGCAACAGCACGAGCTAAAAGGGTTTTACCCGTTCCCGGAGGACCAACAAGCAGAACTCCTTTAGGAATTTTTGCACCAATGGCGGTGAAGCGATCCGCGTTTTTCAGGAAGTCAACCACTTCGTTGAGTTCCAGCTTGGCTTGTTCAATACCCGCGACATCGCCAAAGGTCACCTGGGTTTGCGGTTCCATCTGGACTCGGGCTTTGGATTTGCCGAAGTTCATCGCTTGAGAACCAGGACCATTTTGCGCCCGCCGCAGTAAGAAAAATAAACCGACCAGAAGCAGGATGGGGAAGAAGAGTCCACTGATGGTTCTGAACCAGAAACCATCATCACTCTGAGGTCGAACTTTAATATCTACGTTATTTTGGGTGAGAATACTGATTAGTTCTGGATCGTTAGGCAGGTTGACCAGGTACTGGGAACCGTCTTGAGAGGTTACCATTGCCTGAGTGCGGTCAGCACTGAGTTGAACGATCTCGACCTTCTTGCTGTTAACGTTATCAATGAACTGGTCGTATCTCCAGGTCTCCCGGGTTGGGGAGGATTGGTCGTCTAAAAATGCTGTTGCCATGGCGATGACTACTATCGCTAGTAGTGCATAAAGCCCCGCATTTCTCCATTTTTTATTCACTACTGATTTCCTCCTAAGACTTAGGATGTGATGTGATGACGTCGAATCGGCTGATTATATTAACTAATGTTAACGTCTATCAGAATATTTGGCGAAGTTGGTTTGGTCAAAAGCAGGGAATGAGCTAATTTTCTATTGATGTGGTATAATTAAAGGCTGTAATTATTTTTTAGACTCCGCAAATAAACGCTGCAACGGTGCTAAAACACCAGAAAGAGAGCGATACTCAAAGGGCTGATCTGCCGTGAGAACGGTGTGAATGGGGATAACTTCCATGACACTATTGGTATACGCGATCGCGTCGAACTCCTGTACCCGTTCCTGATTCCAGGGAAATTGCCTAATTTCTAATCCTTGCTGTTCGAGCCAATTAATAAGTTGCGATCGCGCCACTCCCGGTAATATCCCCACATCAATCGGCGGTGTCCACCAGCAGTCGTCTTTGGCGCCCCAAAGATTCCCCGTACTCGTTTCTAACCAATTCCCTTGATCATCTATTAATATAGCCTCCTGAGCGCCGAGTTGTTGTGCCTTTTGCAGTGCTAGCCATCCCCCCAGATAGTTCCCGGTTTTATAGGTAGGTAAGGAACGGCGCAAGTGTGGCGCTGCGGCTAACCAGGCGATGACACCATGGTGTTGGCGTTCGCTTAAATCGGCGGGTAGAGGACGCCCAGTAATCCATTCTCGCCCATCCGGGAAAATCACGATTCTCAGAACCTCAAATGAGGGGATTAATTGTTCTGCACCGTGGCGGATTCTCTCCCAGTCAGGGAATTGCCAACCAAAAACCTGCAAACTGTGACGTAAACGCGCACAATGGGCGTCCCAATTCGTTAAGGGGTGGGAGAGGGAGTGGTGGTAAACGCGCAGGGTGGTAAAGGTTGTCGCACCGTAAATCAAGCCCGGATCATTAATCGCGAGTTCGATGCGATCGCCGAGAATAAGTTTACCGTTATACCAATAACCGACTTGGGACATAAGAAAAAAGTTCGTAGCACGCTCCAATCAGACAATATTTTTCCCGATCAGGGCTGAACACAATGAATTAGCCCTGCTTAAAGGGGGTACTACAGGGGGGTGGATATAGCTTAACATCATGGATAATTAGTATCACCATAAAAGCCATCATCCTTTCCTTGCCCGTCTTATGATTCAAGTCAAAGAAAAACAACCCGATGGACCCAAAGCCCCCCCATGGTGGCAGAAGATTCAGTGGATTACTAATCCTCTGGATTACATGGATGCAGCAGGACAACGGTATGGTGATATTTTCAATGCCCCTGTTATTGGCAATCATTCCTGTCTATTATTTGTCAGTCATCCCCAAGCCCTACAACAGATTTTTACCAACGATACCAAACAATTTACAGCTCCTCCGAATAGACTTTTACAGCCAATTGTCGGAGATCATTCGATATTTGTGCTAGAAGGCGATCGCCATCGTCGGGAACGTAAACTTTTAATGCCACCGTTCCACGGAGAACGCATCCGAACTTACGGGACACTTATCTGTGATCTAACCGAAAAGGTAATGCAGCAGTTGCGTCCGGCTCAAACCTTTATTGCTCGTTCCTTGGTTCAGCAAATCTCCCTAGAGCTTATCTTAAATGCTGTTTTTGGTATTCATGATCCAGAGCGTTTTGGTCAACTGAATGCGCTAATTTCTACTCTGATGGATCAATTTAAATCTCCCTTCACATCAGGATTACTCTTTTTCCCAGCCCTACAGAAAGATTGGACGCCTTGGGGTTCCCTCCGTCGCTTACAGCAGCAAATTACTCAGCTAATCTATGCGGAAATTCGAGAGCGCCGTCAACAGAAAGACTCTTCTGGTTCAGACATTCTCACCCTGCTGTTATCGGCGCAGGATGAAGAAGGAAAACCAATGACCGATGAAGAATTGCATGATGAGTTGTTCACTCTATTACTAGCCGGTCACGAAACTACAGCCACCGCGATCGCATGGGCGCTGTATTGGGTTTATCGATCACCTGAAGTACAAAACAAGCTATTGCAAGAATTGGATTCTCTCGGTCAAGAAGCAGATCCTCTGGATATTGCTCGTCTACCTTATCTCACAGCCGTGTGCAATGAAACGCTGCGGATTTATCCTGTGGCTGTCTTAACTGTACCTAGAGCCGTGAAAGAACCCGTTGAACTGATGGGATATCAGCTACAACCTGGAACCCAAGTTTATGGCTGTATTTATCTCACCCATCATCGCCAGGATTTATATCCCCAATCTGATAAATTTAAACCAGAACGCTTTTTAGAACGCAAGTTTTCTCCCTATGAGTTTTTCCCCTTCGGTGGTGGAACACGGCGCTGTATTGGTGAAGCTTTGGCATTATTTGAGATGAAATTAGTCCTTGCCAAAATCGTCTCTCAGTATCAGCTAACTCTGGCACAACAGCAACCTGAGCGTCCTCAGCGACGGGGTGCCACCTTAGCGCCTAGCACAGGTGTAAGGTTAATTATGCAATCTAGGAGGTAGGGGAGTAGGGGGCTCCAGGTGCGAGGGGTAAAGTTATTTTTAGGGGCGGGTTTAGGGATGAAAATTGATTGTTTACCCTAACTGGATTGCGAAACTCGTCCTAATAATTTGTAGGGTGTTTTAAGAAAATGAATTATATTTTAACTGCCATAAAAGAGCGAAATAATGATTGGTTGATTGGTTGGGATAATAATCAATTCAATGAATTGAACCAGGAAATATTTAATCAATTTTATCCATTAGATCGAGTTGAAACAGTTCCTAAGATTATTCTGGCTGAATCTAACTCTTGCCGATTTCTTGCTGCATTTATCGCCGCTGTTGCTGCCGATTGTTCAGTATTTTTAGGCAATCCCAACTGGACACCACAGGAATGGCAGTACGTTTTAGCATTAGTCCAACCCGATTTAATTTGGGGAGATTTGTCAAGAGTCATTCCTCAAGAGTCATTCGTCAAAAATAACGGACAATGGATAATGGAGAAGGAAGCTACAATGGATTTCACTGAATTGGGCGTTTGTCGTCAGCGCTTTAGCGTTGATGGCACTAAAGTGCCTACTACGAACCCTAAAATAATGATTCCCACAGGAGGTTCCTCTGGTAAGATTCACTTTGCCATGCACACCTGGGATACCTTAATGGCGTCGGTGCGAGGGTTTCATCAGTATTTTGACCAGAAGCCTGTGAACTCATTCTGTGTCTTACCGGTGTATCATGTCAGTGGGTTGATGCAATTTCTGCGATCGCTAACCACGGGAGGACTATTTGCTAGTCTACCCTTTAAAGACGTGGTGGCAGGAAAAGGACGAGATATTGACCCAAGAGATTTTTTTATTTCCCTCGTTCCCACTCAGCTACAACGATTACTCCGGGTGAATGCGGCGAGTTGGTTATCCCAGTTTCCCACGGTTTTGTTAGGTGGTGCGCCAGCGTGGGAGTCTCTCTTAACTGAGGCGAGACAACAGGATATTCGTTTAGCGCCAACCTATGGAATGACGGAAACGGCGTCTCAAGTGGTTACCCTGAAACCGGATGCATTTCTGGCGGGGAATAATAGCTGCGGTCAAGTTCTCCCTCACGCTAAAGTTACCATTCGCAGTACAACTGGGGAAGTTTTGGGGACGAATCAAATAGGAATTGTCACGATTGAAGCAGAATCTTTGGCTTTGGGTTACTATTCCTCAGGAGATCAGGGAAAATTCCCCCATTACCAATCATCAATTGAGGAAGAAAAAGCATTATGTATGAATGCAACGCCTGATAAAATCTCAACGCTGCAATCTGATGATTTGGGATTTTTTGATGATCAGGGGCATTTAAATATTGTCGGACGGCACAGCCATAAAATTATTAGTGGGGGTGAAAATATATTCCCAATAGAAGTTGAAGCGGCTATTTTAGCTACCGAATTAGTGAGTGATGTTTGTGTGATTGGCGTACCAGATGAATATTGGGGGCAAGCGGTTACAGCGGTTTACGTCCCTCGTTTATCAGAGGTTTCTGTGGATGTTTTTAAAGCGGCGCTGGTTAATCGATTAAATCGGTTTAAGCAGCCTAAATATTGGGTTTCTATTGAAAAATTACCCCGTAATGAGCCAGGAAAAGTGAATTATGAATGTGTTAAAAAAATAGCTTTAGCAAAACTTACACAGTAGGGCTGTGTACTGAAGTTTAGACTACGGGAAATTAACCCAGCTATAAGCAGTCGCGTATTTGTATGGATAATAACTTTGTAGGGGCGGGTTTCACAACTTAATTTTATTCTTGACCCTAATATGACTAAACCCGCCCGTCTCAATCATGGAGTGACATCCTCCCACACCAAATCAAAGATTATGGCGTGGGCTTCCCCAAATTACTTTGAGGATTTCCTGGTTACTCTATAGGAGAGGTTTCGACACTTGCCTAGATTGGTTTTCACCAACCCCCGGTAGATCGTCTGCACAGGCGCTTTCGGTTCCCGTCTGTCCAACGGTACTAATTAGCTTTATTCCTCGGTTTCGTATGACTTGACCACTAGCCACATCCCTATTGGTTTTGTAGCCACAATGAGGACAATCATGCACCCGAATGCTCAAGTCTTTTTTGACTTCCCCATCACATTCAGGGCATTGTTGAGAAGTCCCCCTAGCATCGACTTCGGCAAAGAACTTTCCACGCTTCCAGCACACATATTTGACAATGACTCTAAACTGCCCAAAGCCTGCGTCAAGCATTGAAGAGCCCAGCATTGCCTTGGCACTAATTCTATAGTCCAAATCTTCCATGAAAACCATATCACCAGCATCACAAAGGGCGTGAGCTTGCTGAAAATGAAAGTCCTTTCTGGTGTTATCAATTTGGTGGTGAAGTCTAGCCACTTTAATGCGTTGTTTTTCGTAGTTTTTTGACCGCTTCTTTTTTCTAGACAGTCGGCGTTGCAGCAATTTCAGCTTGCTTTGCATTGTCTTAAAAAACTTGGGCGGCTTGACAACAGCACCATCACTGGTAGCCAAAAATTTATCCAAGCCCACATCTACCCCGATCGGATGTCCGTGGGGCTTAGGGTCAGGAACACTGACATCACATTGAATGTTGATTGACGCATACCATCGGTCAGCTTTCCGTATTATTCGTACTTGTTTTACTACAAATCCAACCGGAATAGGTCGATGTAAATTGATAAGAATCGCGCCTATTTTAGGGAGTTTAATATGCAAATCGGTTACGGGATTATCCTTGAACTGCGGAAACAGTAACGATTTGAACTGCCCAAGCTTTTTGAATCGAGGAAAGCCAAATCCACGAGATCTAAAGTCGTCCCAACCTTTATGCAACTGCTTAATTGTTTGCTGGAGAACTTGGGAAGGAACTTCCTTTAACCGAGGAAATTCTTTTTTAGCCTTAGGCAAATTGTTAAGCTGTTGAACCTCGTTGGGAAACTTGGCATCTACGGGTATGATGTATTCTTTTTCAAGAGAACATCTATCAATCAAACATTTACGACTATTGCACCAATCTTTTATCTGGAGCAAGGCATAGTTATATGCACTGCGACAGACTTCCATCCACTCAATCAAGCGTTGCTCTTGAGTGGCGTCGGGGTAGATTCGGTAGCGATAGTTTAGGGTCAGCATTCTAGTATTATGCGGTATTTACTAGCCAACGTCAACCTGTTAACTGTTAATTTTGGGGATATCGAATCCCGTAAAATTAACTTGGGGGAGTCCATGTATCCCACACCTCCTAAAAGGTAGGATGTGGGTCTTATTGCTCCCCCAAACCCCTACGAAAAATATAAATGGGGTGAACTACCAATAAACTACGCAGATATCCAATATAGAGTAAGCCCAAGCTTTTGGCATTCCCCTGTGAAGTCTCCAAGTCCACATTCCCATAGGGGTCAGCGGTGGGAAGTTCAGGCGCTAGCTTGTTCCAACACCTGGGAGGAGTTTCGGATTAACTGAAGATAAAGGTCACTAACTTGATGTGCGACACCATCCCAGCTAAACTTTTCCTCTACCCGCCGTCTTGCCCTTTGACCCAATTGATTGCGCCAGTCGGGGTGAGACAGAATGCTGTCTATTGCTTCAGCAAAAGCTACCTCATCTTTAGGCGATGCCAGTAATCCGGTTTCTTCGGGTACGACAGTAAACTGCAATCCACCAACATCACTGGCAATAACTGGTGTACTACAAGCCATAGCTTCAATTGCCACTAGACCAAAGGGTTCATAGTGACTGGGAACAACGCAGACATCAGCAGCCGTATAGTAAACTGATAGAAGTTCATCGCTAATGCGTCCGGTAAATGTTGTAATATCCCTCATCCCCAGTTCATCAACGATTGCCTCAATCCGTTCTCGCTCAATCCCGTCACTTTGACCCGGACGAGATCCCCCGCCAATAATCAGTTTTACCTGTGGATAATGGCGTATCTGGGAGCAACCCACAGCGCGAACTAGCGTTTCTATGCCTTTGCGCGGATCAAAGCGTCCCACATAAAAGATGATTTTGTCGTCAGGATTCCATCCTAATTGTTGTCGTGCTTGAGTGCGGTCAATCGCCCCAAAGCGTTGAATGTCTGTGCCACAGGGAATAATCTCAATATTACCCTTACTCGAAACCAGCGATCGCATCTGGTCTTTTTCCTGGGGAGATGTAGCCACAGTGCGTTCGGCTGTCTCTAATACCGCTTTTTCCACTTCCAAGCGAGTACCAGCAATCATGGGGATCGCTTCTACTGACTGGTACTTTACCGCACCTAGAGAATGGTAGGTATGAACTTGGGGAATGGATTGCCGTTTTTTCCACTGCATCCCCACCCAAGCAGAAATCCAATAGTTGGTATGCACCAGGGAATAGCGAATACCTTCCCACTCCTGAAACCTCAGCAAATTATCTAAGAACTCGCTGGTATAGCCAAAGATCTTATCCCGTGGAACAAATGCATCTGGACCCCCTTTCAAACGAATAGTCCGACACCGTGGACTATGTTCTACAATTGTCAGATCATCAGGACTAGCTTTTCGGGTAAACATATCAACGTGCCATCCAAGGTGGGCAAGAGCTTCACCCAGATGGCGCACGTAAACATTCTGTCCACCCGCTTCTTCCTTGCCAATTTCTACAGCCGGGTCGCCATGAACTGAGATGAGAGCAATATGCTGTCTACGTTTACTGTTCATAAGTTGGTCTAATCCTCGATTTCAACAAGGGCTTGAGAAAGAATCTCTTTCAGGTTATGGAGGGCTTTACCAGACTAGACCACATATCACCTCACCATTGTTGTATTACAGCTTAAAGGTGCAGACTTAGCAAGAGCTGATGAAAAGAGCTGAATTTTACTCGTTTGAAAAGAGTATAGCTTCTAAACCCTAAAGTTGCAATATGTAAAAAAAAATTTAGTTATATGAAGATATCGCCAATGCTTCACCCGTACAGCAGCGTAAAGAGCAATGTCCGTGAAGTGTTTGTGACAGACGTAGTATGCTACGTCTCTACTCAGGGTATTTCACCGCAACCTGGTAGGGTAGGTAATTTCCCGCCTCCACTAGACAAAAAGGGATTCTAATCTGCTATGATAGTCAGGGTCATCTTGGAGAGGTGGCTGAGTGGTCGAAAGCGGCAGATTGCTAATCTGTTGATAGGTACGTAAGGCCTATCCGAGGGTTCGAATCCCTCCCTCTCCGTTCAATCAACTCCTTCGGTGGAACCAAGCCATTAGATTCACCGTTCACTAGACTGGCGTAGTCATAAGCCTGCTTATGGCGTGTGCACAACATGTTCCAGACGGTGGTTCATGATGACGAAGTGACTAAAGCAAGGCTTTGAGTAATGCCTGAAGCTTGAGTTGGATTTCTGCGAGTTCCTTGTCGGGCTCAGAACCAGCAACAATTCCCGCTCCCGCGTAGAGTCTAGCGCGGTAGGTGTTATCCTGAGTTGCAGAAAGTGGGTTGTTGTCGATTAATGCTGAACGAATACCGACGATGAATTCACAATTGCCTTGATAATCTATCCAACCCAATGGGGCTGCATATAGGGAGCGGTCAAAAGTTTCGTAGCGGCGGATCTGTTCTTGCACAATCTGGGTAGGGACACCTGCTACAGCAGGGGTAGGATGAAGTTGGGCGACAATATCTAGGGGATGGACATTGGTCAAAAGTTGTGCCTGAATCGGTGTCCACAAATGCTGAATGTTGGAGAGTTTGAGCAGTTGGGGAGCTGGTAAACATTGGGGGATGAGTCCCAACTCAGATAAACGTTGAGTGATAAAATCTAGCACAAATTGGTGTTCGCGCTGCTCTTTTTCAGAACCAAGCAAGCGCTCGCCAAAATCAGCGTCTTCAGCGGCTGTCATTCCACGGGGTGCTGATCCAGCTAAGGCATCGGTGATCAATAAACGCTCACGAATACTAATTAAGCGTTCAGGACTAGCACCGAGAAAGTTCTGTCCTTTACCATTACTAGCTGAAAAGATATAGCAATCAGGATGGCGTTGGCGCAGATTATCTAGGGAGTTAACGACATTAAAGGGCTGGTGCGAAAAAATATCAATGGCGTTAGCGAGAACAATTTTTCTAAATTGATTTGCCTGAATTGATTTTAAGGCTGATACAACGGCTGACTTAAAGGATTCAGCATTGATTGAGTTTGAATTTATTAATTGTGAATAATTAATGCTTGTCAGGAAACGGGGTTGATTTTCTGATCCTTTAATTTCAGCAATCTGATTGTATATTTCTTTCAGGAGTAATTTTAGGTTGACTTGAGGATCAACTTTAACATTAGCAACTAATGTATAGCGGTTTTTCCGACAAGCCACTTGCCAGCGAGGAAGAAAAATGGTAGCTGATGAAAATTGAGAATCTTTGCTTAAAGGAAAAAATGTAAAAAAGCAAAAAAAGTGAGGTCCGGCAAAAGAGATATTTTTTTTTCCTTCAGTCCAAATCCAAGTGTCTTTTAGATAATTATAGATGACGGTCTTGGCGTGTTGAAACCGATTAACTCCTTTAAGTTCAGTATAGATAGTCGCATCAACAGCAAGAATGGCTTCGTTCTCACTTCTTTTTTCTAAGTAAAACTGAAATTTTTGAGTTCCACCGATAATCTGGAGTACAGCCAGTGGATCGACCGTGGGAATTTCCACAGAAATACTGGCAATTTGAGTGCAGCCTTTCTCAAGAGATGCCTGCTGACAAGCGACAAGGAACTGGTATAACTCCTTGTGGTTTGGCAAGCGATCGGTATGAGATGTTGACACTTCCTCACTAAAAGACGAGGGATTCTTCCTTTCTGCCCAATCGCACAAATTATGAGCCAATGTTCCACATCCCCTTAAAGGCTTTCTCTAACCGCTTGAGTTTTTGTTGTAGCACTTGCGATTGTACTTTTCTCAGTTCAGGATTAGATTTTTTCGCTTGAGTCAATGCTACGGCTTGACTGTTATACTTTAGTGCGGGGACATCAGCCGGGATAATATATTCATACAGAATTGAGCAAACGTTAATCGGAGTTTTACGCGAGTTAACCCAATCTTTACGCTCTCTAAGGGCATCGTTGTAGACCTGACGAGATTGCTCTAGCCCGTCCGGAAAGATGGCTACCTGAGCGCTAGTTGGTTTTACTTTGAACTCGTAAATCAGATTAAACATTTGCAAGGATACCTGCAATATCGGTATTATCTTAGCATATTGTTACCTGTTGCCTAAGCCCGGAAAAATTGGAATGAAATTGCCAGATGGTCCGAAGTTGCCGTTTTTTGTGCAAACGCTGCAACTCATCGCTCAGCCGCTTAAATTTCTCGACACCTGTACTCAGCGTTATGGAGATACCTTTACCCTCCGCTTACTGGGGGCTAACTCCCCACCTGTAGTCTTTTTCAGCCACCCCCAGGCAATTCAATCCATATTTACCACTGAGTCTGACAAATTTGAGTTGGGTAAAGTTACTGATGTCTTCCGACCTCTGACGGGTTCGAGTTCGCTGATTATGTTAGATGGGCAGCAACACCAAGTCATGGGTGGACTTTTGATGCCCCCTCTGCATGGAAAACGTTTACCCACATACAGTCGGCTTATACGCGACATCACGACTGACGCGATCGCGGATTGGCAGCCCAGCTCATCTGTTCGCCTGCGGGACTACATGTCAGAAATTTCCCTCCAGGTCATCTTAGGAGTGGTGTTTGGTCTTAACTCTGGCGCTCGGTATGACAGGCTTAAACAACTCATTGAGCCATTCTTGAACGATATCACCTCCCCCTTGAACTCGATCCATTTTTTCTGGACACCGTTGCAGCAAGATTGGGGTCAGTGGAGTCCCTGGGGTAAGTTTGTGCGAAGCATGGACTTTTTACTGCCTGCATCGTCAGCCGTCATGCCTAGAGCAATTAAGACGAGAGTTAGACAGCGTGGGTCATCATCCTGAACCTGAAGCGATCGCGCAACTCCCCTATCTTACGTCATAAGCGATGGTGAAAGCCCTCGTGATTTATCCGAGGGATGAAACCGAGCAAGTCGTAAAGACAGCGGGATTTATCCCGCAATAACATTCTTAAGTGATATAATACAACCATAAACAGGGAGGTGATATTCTTGTACGGTTGTCAACAAGTATTATTAGATCCAAATAAAGAGCTAGCCGCAGTTCTAGAGTTTATTTGCGCTGAAG
>NZ_JAVKEW010000057.1:0-8893 GCF_040226375.1 Coleofasciculus sp. G2-EDA-02
CCAAACAACGAAACCCGCCCTATCCCCACCGCTAAACCACAACATCTATCTTAATATTTCACGCGATCGCACGCCAATCATCCCCATCCTGTAGGGGCGGGTTTAGGAATTAAATCATCAGACAACACCTCAAACCCGACAACGAAACCCGCCCTCTTCCCCACCACCAGACGACGAAATCTATCCTAATCTTTCACGCGATCGCATCCATTAATCGAATGTTTTCGGTGACGTAGGGCGGGTTTTGTAACACATTTATTGCTTTTCCCGTCAATTAAGTTCCTAAACCCGCCCCTACATATTCATTTATTGAAAAATTCCACCTTTCTCTATAAATTCTGGAATAATCAAACGCTGCCAATCCAGTTTAATCAACTCAGTATTAGCAAAACGCTGACTCAATACATCCACAGGATTTGTGTTTTGCGTGATTATGCCAACCAGAATCCGGATTGAACCGATATGACTACAAATCAGAACCTTATTCACCTTCCCCGTTTGTGTTGCCTGAGCCAACTCAATCAAAAATGAGAAAATCCGTTGAGCTAATTGTGCATAACTTTCGCCATTTTCTGGTGCATAGTTTAAATTCCCAGCCGCATATTCGGGAATAAATCGGAGTTTTCCTCCTTCTAATACCCCTAAATTACGTTCATTCAGGCGATCGTCTTTGTGGATACTGCCCACGCTGATCCTGCTGCTAGTTATAGCAATATCTAACGTTTTATAGGCGCGTTTTAATCCGGAGGCAAATGCTAAACTGTAATCCGGATCAAGTTGATTTCCTAATACCCTGGCTTGATCTTCTCCTTGAGGCGTTATGTCTACGTCTTGAGAACCCGCAATTCGCTTTTCGGCATTGACGGTGCTTTGAGCATGACGAAAAATGTGTAATGTTACCGGAGTTGCTAAAATTAAGGGATGCTTTAGGTGGTTGCGAATGTCTTGCCAACTGAGAATTTTGCCATTCATCATTCGTTCCCTAATTGTCCAAAAACGGCTTCTATTGCTTTAATCCCTTCGGTTTCCAGTTGTTTGGCTCGTTGCCTAATCGTTTCATTTAGATGTTGAAAGCAGAGTTATTCCTCGGTTTCTGGTGATTTTAAGTATAAGGGGGATGAGGTTGAGGAGTTGACGTCTGGAGAGGATTCAGGAATAAATTTTTCCCAAAATCCCATTCCTTCAAGACTGGCAGATACCACGCCAGCGGCTATGCCAACTACCCCTAAAATCCCGACAACCATCGCCCAACGGGGTGGTTTAGCTAATCCAGAAATCACACCACCTCGCTGTACTCCCAACAATTTTAACCAATCCAGCACCGACTTGGGACGTGCTTCGGGTTCAAGTTTCATTCCCGCCAGAATCGCTTTATTGACACGTTTAGAAATTTGAGGATTAATCTGTTTTGGGGGAATTAAATCTGCCTTACCCTTTTGGCGATCGCTAGAAGTGGCGGGTAGCTTCCCGGTTAAGAGAACATACAGCGTTGCGGCGAGGGAATAGACATCGGTACAGGTTCCGTGCGATCGCGTCTTCGACTTAAGTTCAATCGGGGCAAAGACTTCATCTTGCCATCCCAAAATTAAAGGATACTCAAATTTCCCGCCTAGGTCAAAATCAATCAGTACCGCCTCATATTGACTCGCCCGCACCATAATATTGGCAGGTTTTACATTCCGATGCAGCAATCCCTGCTGATGGGCGGCGATTAGCGCCTCCCCCATCTGCTGAATATAACTTAATGCTTCCTTTTCCGGTAAAACTCGTTGAGACAGATTCCCTAGATTCCTTCCCCGAATGTACTCCATCGCCAGACAGAACCACTGTCCTTCCACAAACGTCTTGTATACCTTGACGACATGAGGATGCTTACATACCTCTAGCCTCCGCGCCTCATCGACAAACTTACATTTGAGACTTTCCCGACGTACAGGAGTAAGCTGTTTGAGTCGATCCTCATTCAGCGTTTTGATCACCAGTTTGTTTCCTTGTGCGTCTGTGGCTAGGTAGGTAATACCAAAGCCTGCCTTGCCTAACGTCTTTTCAATGGTGTATTGACCATTATGTAGTTTCTGCCCTATTATCCACGCCATCGCCTGTGCATTTAAACCCTTTGTTTCTATTTTGGCAGATTTGTCATTCGTCATACTCGCTCCCGAAAAGAAGCAAGCTACGTCATTTGTTTGCCCCCCTGCACTTGGAGCCCCCTTCATCCCTCATCCTTCCTGCGCCAACGGAATCGCCACAATAAACTGGCTTCCCTTTCCCTCCTGGGAAATACAGCGGATTTGACCCTGGTGCTTTTCCACGATGATATTATGAGCGATGGATAACCCTAACCCTGTTCCCTTCCCCGTGGGTTTGGTGGTAAAAAAGGGATCGAATAAGTGATTCTGAGTCGCTTCTGGCATTCCCGGTCCATTATCGGCAATGGTAATCACCGCCCACTGCGTCTGAGAAGCGCGATCGCACCCTAAACCTATCCCCTGCTTCTGCCAATATTCCCCCCTTTTTACGGCTGTAGAAATTGTAATTTTTCGCGGTTCAGGCTGATTTTCTAAGGCGTCAATTGCATTAGAAATCAGATTCATAAACACTTGATTAAGCTGACTGCCATAGCACATAACAGGCGGCAGATCCCCATACTTTTTAATTACCTGAATTTCCGGGCGTTCAGCTTTGGCTTTGAGGCGATTGTGCAAAATCAGTAATGTACTTTCTAACCCTTGATGAATATCAACCAAATCCATCTTCTGCTCATCCAGACGTGAGAAGTTCCTCAAAGACAGCACAAGATCTCGGATACGGTTGGCTCCGATTTGCATAGAAGACACCATTTTCGGTAAATCTTCAACAATAAACTCAATATCGTCCTCCTCGATAACAGCTTCAATTTCAGGTATCTCCACCGGGCAATGTTTCTGGTAAAGACGCAAAACATCTAAAATGCTTTCCACATACTCGCGAGTATGAACCAAATTGCCGTAAATAAAATTGACAGGATTATTAATTTCGTGAGCAATTCCAGCCAAGAGTTGACCCACACTGGACATTTTTTCACTTTGAATCAGTTGAGTTTGAGTTTGTTTAAGCTTCTCCAGCGCTTCCTCAAGTTGTTGTGCCTGTTGTCGCGCCTTCTGTTCCGATTGTTTCAAGGCTTCCTCTACCTGCTTACGCTCAGTAATATCGAAGCGAATTGCTAAATATTGATAGATTTCTCCGTTGTCATTCAAAAAGGGAACGACGGTAGTATCTACCCAATAATAGGTTCCATCCTTGGCTTTATTCTTGATTTCACCTTTCCAGACTTTACCTGATGTAATCGTCGTCCAGAATTCTTTGAAAAATGCGGGTGGATGATGACCTGATTTAATAATACGATGAGTTTTACCAATTAACTCTTCTCGACGATATCTCGATATTTCACAAAACTTATCATTGACATAGCGAATCACACCTTGCTTATCGGTAATCGCCACGATTGCGGCTCGATCTAACGCAAATTCCAAATCTGATAATTCTTTGAGCGTCCGCTCCAACTTTCTCGCCACAAAATTTTTCTGTCCAATCCCTAGGTTCGTTAGAGTATCTATAGGATCTCTGAATTCTGCATTCACCCGTCCATTCATTTCATAATTACAAGAACTCTCTGGCTGATGAATTTTTTCGGCTGTCATCTTAGGTTTGCCTTTACTTAACTACATCTATTCATTTTTACGGATTAACCGCAATTTATATATATTTTATTCGTTTCCTAATCAGCGCTGTGTGATTTACTTCACCATTTTGGGATATTTATAGTAAAAAAAATGGGGTATATTTTAGATTTGTATCAAATAGTAAGGAGATTTTTACAGACTGTTTTCAAACTTAATCTTTCCTGAAAATTTAATCAATTTTTATGGTTTAGGGTTCATCGTTCAAGCTCTAATTTAATTTTTTCTCCCCCAGATCCCAGACGCGCCATGGCGCGTCTCTACATGCTCCCCCAGCTCGCCATAGTGCCATGGCACTATGGCACATCCTTCCCGGCGTCTCGGCTATTTGAATTGGAACGAAATTCTGGATTAGGCGCGTGTCCTGGTAAAATTTGTAGAAAGGCGGACAATATTGCATCATGCCTATAGCATCGGATTGATGGATTAGGTCAATTCTGTCCCAAATTGCTGCAATTTATAATTGGGCAATAATACTTACTGTCTGTGTTTGAGAAGAGGAGAACTACATTGAAGAAAATTCTGTCCATCATTTTACTTGCCGTCGCTGTGTTTGGTTTGGCATTCAGTCGT
The DNA here is from genome assembly GCF_040226375.1 of Coleofasciculus sp. G2-EDA-02. Taxonomy (NCBI): domain Bacteria; kingdom Bacillati; phylum Cyanobacteriota; class Cyanophyceae; order Coleofasciculales; family Coleofasciculaceae; genus Coleofasciculus; species Coleofasciculus sp. G2-EDA-02. Next base: position 4,293 of record NZ_JAVKEW010000057.1, read on the forward strand.
CCGGCTCTAGCTGCTGATACGACAAAAGGAGGTCAAATCTTTGGTGCCAACTGTGCAGCTTGCCACATGGGTGGTGGTAATGTCGTTATGGCAAATAAGACCCTGAAAAAAGATGCCTTGGAGAAGTATGGCATGGACTCCATGGAAGCAATTGTTACCCAAGTAACAAACGGAAAAGGGGCTATGCCTGCTTTTCGCGGACGCTTACAGGCTGACGACATTGACAACGTTGCCGCTTATGTGTTAAAGCAAGCTGAAAAGGGCTGGTAATTCAGATCCGTCACACTGTAGAGACGTAGCATGCTACGTCTCTACAATGTTGTTTGAGGTGGGTTAATTCTTGGGAGCGGGGCGGGTTTATTCACATCTGGGTGAGATAGAAACGATAATAATGAAACCCGCCCCTACAGACACACAATGGCACGTCTCTACATATCCCCAATCGCCCAAATAAAAAGCGCCTGAGTTAACTCAGACGCTTTGATTTAATTGAATTCCCAGGAAGCGATACTAACCCCCAAGAGCGCTGGCGCCGCCAACGACTTCCAGAATTTCTTGAGTAATAGAGGCTTGTCGCGCTTTGTTGTAAGACAGGCTGAGTGTGCCAATCAATTCAGTGGCATTATCACTGGCGTTGTTCATCGCCGTCATCCGGGCGGCTAATTCGCTAGCGGCTGACTCTTGTAATGCCCGCAGTAACTGGTTGTTCAAATACAGGGGTAGTAAGGCATCCAGAATTTGTACTGGATCTTGTTCAAAGATCATGTCACGGGATAAAGCACGGTTTTCTGTCGTCACTTTTTCCCGTTGTACTTCAAAGTTACCGCCGCGAGTAGTGAGGCGGAAGATTTCATCATCTTGTGCCTCTAATCCTTGGGCGGTTAACGGTAATAAGGTTTGTACCACTGGGCGAGAACTAATTAAGGATACAAACTTGGTGTAAACCAGTTCAACCCGATCCACTTCTTCCGATAGGAACAATGAGAGCAATTCATCGGCAATCATTGAGGCTTCAGGTGCCGTGGGAATTTGTTCTAAGCCTGTGTATTTGGCGTCAATTGGCTGCTCCCGGCGCTCAAAGTATTGGATGGCTTTGCGCCCAATTAAGACATATTTGTAGTCGATGCCTTCCTTTTGGAGTTCCTTGGCGCGGTTTTCGGCACGGCGGATCACGTTATTATTGTAACCGCCACACAAACCGCGATCGCCAGACACGACGAGTAAGCCAACCGACTTGACGTCCCGTTGTTTGAGCAAGGGTAAGTCGGCGTCTTCAAACCGGAGACGGTTCTGCAAACCGTAGAGGACTTGCGCCAAGCGATCGGCAAAGGGACGAGTCGATGTCACCTGTTCTTGGGCGCGACGCACTTTCGCCGCTGCCACCAGACGCATCGCTTCGGTAATTTTCTGAGTATTTTTGACGGATTTTATGCGATCGCGAATCGCTTTTAAATTAGGCATAGTCTGTTCATTGTTAATTATTGATTGTCCATGGTTCATGGCTTTTTACCGATGAACCATGAACCATGAACCCATTACACAGAGACGAGGAACGTCTGCTTGTATTCAGCCAGAGCTTCTTTCAGGAGTTTTTCTGCCTCTTCGGTGAGGGCTTTCTTATCCTTGATAATCTCACCAAACTGTGGTTTGCTGGTCTTTAAGTAGTCCCGCAGCCCCTTGGTAAACGCAGTAACTTTCTCCACCTCAATGTCATCTAAGTAGCCATTGATACCCGCATAGACGAGGGCGACTTGCTCGTACACCGCTAAGGGAGAGTATTGGGCTTGCTTGAGCAGTTCCCGTAACCGTACCCCCCGTGACAATTGGTCTTGGGTGGCTTTGTCTAAATCTGAGGCAAACTGGGCGAAGGCTTGCAGGTCATCAAACTGTGCCAAATCTAGTTTGAGTTTACCTGCCACTTTTTTAATGGCTTTGGTTTGAGCGGCAGAACCCACCCGTGATACAGAAATCCCAGGGTTAATCGCAGGGCGTAGACCGGAGTTAAATAAGTCAGCCGATAGGAAGATCTGACCGTCAGTGATCGAAATCACGTTGGTGGGAATATAGGCGGATACGTCACCGGCTTGGGTTTCAATAATTGGCAGCGCGGTCATACTACCCCCACCCAATTCATCATTCAGCTTGGCTGCCCGTTCTAACAAGCGGGAGTGGAGATAGAATACATCCCCAGGATAGGCTTCCCGACCCGGTGGGCGACGCAGCAGCAGGGACATCTGGCGATAGGCTTGAGCTTGCTTGGACAAGTCATCGTAGATAACCAGAGTTGCTTTGCCCTTATACATAAAGTATTCGGCAATAGACGCTCCCGTATAGGGTGCCAGATATTGCAGGGTGGCGGGGTCACTGGCGTTAGCGGCAACGATAACGGTGTAATCTAATGCCCCTCTCTCTTCCAGGGCACCAACAACCTGTACCACGGTAGATGCCTTTTGACCGACAGCGACGTAGACACAGATAACGTCTTCTTCTTTCTGGTTGAGAATTGTATCGATCGCGATCGCGGTTTTTCCGGTTTGGCGATCGCCAATAATTAACTCCCGTTGTCCCCGTCCCACGGGAATCATAGCGTCAATCGCGGTAATCCCAGTTTGCAGGGGTTCATAAACAGAACGCCGTGCAATAATACCCGGTGCTGGGGATTCAATCAGACGAGATTCTCCGCTTTGAATCTCTCCCTTGCCATCAATTGGTCGTGCCAACGCATCGACGACACGACCAATTAACGCTTCACCCACGGGAACTTGAGCGATTTTCCCGGTAGCCGTTACAGAACTCCCTTCCTGAATATCGAGCCCTTCGCCCATCAGCACGATACCCACATTATCTTCTTCCAAGTTCAGGGCAATCCCAACTGTCCCATCTTCAAACTCGACCAATTCCCCAGCCATGCACTGGTCTAAACCATAGACCCGGGCAATGCCGTCACCGACTTGCAGGACGGTACCAACGTTAGAGACTTTGACCTCTTGGTCGTATTGTTCAATTTGCTGACGAATAATGCTGCTAATTTCGTCGGGTCTAATGCTTACCATTCAACTAATCCCTCTACTTTTTTGTCCTTTATCCTTTGTCTTTTGTCATTCGTCCTACTCGCTTGCGCCACAAGCAAGCTAAGTCATGTTCAGAAACCATCAACGATGAACCATGAACCATGAACCACGAACGATGACCATTAAGTCGAACGACTCAAGCTCACACCAATGCGACGCAGTTGTCCGCGCAGACTGGCATCAACCACTTGAGACCCCACTTTAATAATCACACCACCGAGTAAATCGGGGTCAATTTGGGTTTCTAGTTCTACATCTTGGGCATTGGTCATGCCTAGCACTTTTTGGCGCACTACCTGCTTCTGGTCGTCGTTGAGTTCCACGGTGGATATGACTTGAGCCAGAACCGCTTGTTTTAACTCCCGCAAGAGTGCTTGATACTGCTTACATACGTCTGCCAGGAACAGAATGCGCCGCCGCTCCACGAGAATCTTTAAAAAATTCACCATGTAGGGGTGAAGTTGCTCTCTGCCGATTTGTTCTAAGACGGCTTTTTTGTCATCGGCTTTGACAATCGGATTCCCTAAAAACTGCTGCAACTCCTCTGATTCTTTCAAAGTATCGAGCAAAGCCGCAACGTCTTCACCGAATCGGTCTACGAGGTCATGTTCTTTAGCCACAGACATCAAAGCTTCTGCGTATGGCTCAACGACCTCAGCACTAAATGAACTTCCTTTCATGATTATCTCGCTCCTACTCGCTCAATGCTGCGGTCAACTAAGGTATGCTGTGCCGATTCGTCTAACTGGCTTTTGATTTGGGACTCGACACGCTCCATAGCTAGGGCAACCACTTGCTGGCGAAGTTGTGCGATCGCACGTTCCCTTTCTGAGTTTAAATCCTGAACGGCTGAAGCTTTCATTCGTTCCACATCTTTAGCCGACGCTGCCAAAATTGCTTCTCTAGCGACGTTGGCATTTTCTTCTGCCTTTGCCCGAATCTTTTCGGCTTCCGCTTGGGCTTGTGCCAGCTTTTGCTGGGCATCAGCTAAGGCGGCAGCAGCATCTTTCTGCTGCTTTTGGGCATCGCTAATGGCTTCTTCAATGTTGGCACGTCGCTCAGATAGGGTCTTCCCTAAAAATGATCGCCCAAAGTAAACCAGTACCCCGATAATAATCACCAAATTAATCACATTGGTTTCTAAAATATCGAGGTTGAGACCAACTCCTCCTTCGGCGGTAGCTAAAATTGAAAAACTACCCATAATAGCCATATACACCTGCTTTAATTGAGAACTGCTATGCTGCTTTACCGCTAACGCTGGGTAATGCCTCAAAATGCTGGAATTTTTGTCTTGCGTTATTTCTGGTCACACCACCGACAAAATACAAGGGTGTGAAGTCCTCCGGCAAGATTCGCTGAAGCCTGAGCTTCATTGAAACAACCATCATCGCTTCCTGTCTCGCTTGCCGTTGCCTTTTTGTATTGCTACAAATTGGTCTTACACAGCATCTCTCGCCCTGTAGAGACGTAGCATGCTACGTCTCTACATCACCTCAAAGAGTGAACCCAGGCAGCAACCCGCCTTCC
>NZ_JAVKEW010000058.1:0-57202 GCF_040226375.1 Coleofasciculus sp. G2-EDA-02
CAAGTTATCGGTTTCTTGGGTAAGGTTATCAGTTAAACCCGCCCCTACAGATTGATCAAACTGGGCGGGTTTAGTCAAGTTATCGGTTTCTTGGGTAAGGTTATCAGTTAAACCCGCCCCTACAGATTGATCAAACCGGGCGGGTTTAGTCAAGTTATCGGTTTCTTGGGTAAGGTTATCAGTTAAACCCGCCCCTACAGATTGGCTCCTCGGCTCCTCGGCTCCCTCATCCCCAGTCATATTGGGTAAAGGGTCTAAGGGCGATTCCATCCGAGCCGGTTCAATTGAGCCAAAGTCCTCACGGCTATGGGATTGTGCAATACTTTCGGACAGGGTATTATCTTCCGCTTCCCTCTTCTTGTAGGAGAGGCGTCGGGAGAGGTGGGGAGGGGTCTGACCCCGGATTAATTGACCAACAGCTTCCTGGGAAGCATTGACATCTTCCCGTTGCCAGTCTCCTTTTTCCCGTTCCTGGGACAATTCATCGGCTTTCGCTCCTGGAATGATGCCAATTATCCCAATTAGAATCACCAGCAACCCTACAGAAATCGAGGAAAACCATCCTTTACCTGAAACCCTGTGATCATCGATACCTTTAAGTAACGAAAAATAAAGCCTGAATCTCAGTCTTTTGGGTTGACTCGCGTCCTCCCAACGGTTCTGATATTGAGTATTTTTCATCACTGCTCCTCCCCGTAAGCCGGTGTCACCGCAAAGTTCATTCGCGCCATCCCCCCCGGTGAAAGTCGCACCAAGCGAGATTGACTATTCCCTTCGATGAAATAGAGATTCGGCGCAAGGCTGTATCCGGGCAAACTGCTCAAATCCAGAGTCCCACTGCGATTACCGGCGATAACGTTAGCCAATGAAAACAAGCCATTGGCATCTGTAGTAATCCGGTTACCATCATCCATGTAAATCACTGCATTGGGAACTCCCGGTTCTCCCGGTTGCTGTTCGCCATCAAAGTTTTTATCCACGAACACCCGCCCCACGACTGTGCCGCAATCGGATAAAATTCCCGGTCGAATCCGCATCAAAAAGCTGGCAATATTACTGCGTCGTTCCTGGGCGACATTTCGACCATCCCCCCGAATCGCATCCGGTGTGATTACGGCAGCATAGATAACATTGAGGGTTTGATTGGGTTCTAAGCGGGGATAGGTAAACTCGACATTTCGTTCATTACGCTCTGCTGGAGGTAATGTCACAGGTTCTGTGTTGGTGCCTGTTGTAATCGAACCTTGCAACGACTCCGGCAAAAATCGCACGCCCAAGGGCAATCTGTCCGCCAGCACAATACTACTGGCGGCGGATTGACCGGTGTTTCTCAGGGCGAGGCGATAAACAACCGTATCTCCGGGTTCAGCCGCTGCCCTATCTGCTGTTTTAATTAGCTCTAGAGCCGCCTGACCCGCCACCAAGGAGGTTTGATTAGAGTTAACAATACCTGTACCTGGTAAATTATCACCGGACGCCGAAGCTTGATTCCTAATTTCTTGGGCGGTGACCGATGAAGTTCCCGTGAAAAATAATGTAGCAATAAGCGTGCTTATAAGCCAATCATAGCTTCCTAACGTTGCCGTTAAAGATTTCATCAGAAAGTATTGCCCCAAAAGGGAGTTAGATTGTTCAACAGGAATTAAACTCGTTTGTCAGTCAGTTTATGGACAAACGTTTACTCTGGACGTTGAGTTTGATTAACTGTTTTTATTTTTCCACAAAAAAACAATTGCTGTGCTGTACATTAGCACAAAAAATGTTTATATTTTTCCATCTTTTGCTCCCGATTTAACTGGGTGATTTAATTAGTTGCCCTATGTTCCCTGATGCGAACTAATCACTTTAGCCTTAACATCAATCTTTTGCTAGTCATGGTCAACTCCCCAAAATAGTTATATTAACCCATGGGATCTGACCTGACAAGCCATTTTCTTTAAAATTTACTTCATAAACTTTTGATGGCTCAAGGAACAGAAAATAGGGTAAAGGGAAGTTAGGAGTGCGTATAGCAGGTGCTAACACTATGTTATACAGTAGCCATGAGTCAGCCCTATTATACTCTTACTTTATTGTATTACATCAACTTGGAAACGACTGTAGAGGAAAATTTTCCTGTCCTCGGTTAATTAAGATTTAGTTGCAACAACCCGCTGGGCGCTCACTTGATTATCACAAGGGCGACCTGATTCAATATCTGTAATGTTCGATAATGTTGTCTGGGCAATATTTTGTAAAGCATCTTCAGTAAAAAATGCTTGATGACCTGTAATCAAAACGTTTGGGAATGTTAATAGCCGTTGAAAAACATCATCTTCAATCACTTCTGTAGACAAATCTTCAAAGAATAAATTGGATTCTTGTTCGTAAACATCTAAACCCAGATAGCCAATTTTCCGAGACTTGAGCGCATCAATAACGGCTCGCGTATCAATCAGTGCGCCGCGACTGGTGTTGATCAGCATAACGCCCGGTTTCATTTGCGTCAACGATTGAGCATTGATCAGGTGATGGGTTTGAGGGGTTAAGGGACAATGCAGGGAGATAATATCTGAAGTCGCGAAGAGTTCTGGGAGATCGACATATTTGACCCCCAATGCTTCACAATCAGGATTTGTATACAAGTCATAGGTCAATAATTGACACCCAAATCCCTGCAAAATCTTGGCAACTAGGAAACCAATTTTGCCCGTACCGACAATCCCTACCGTTCGCCCATGTAAATCAAATCCTATGAATCCATCGAGGGAAAAATTTCCTTCTCGCACTCGGTTATAAGCGCGATGAATTTTACGGTTAAGGGTTAAAATGAGTCCGACGGTATGTTCAGCGACAGCATAAGGTGAATAGGCTGGAACTCGCACCACAGTTATGCCTAAATCAGCCGCCGCATTTAAATCGATATGGTTGAACCCCGCAGAACGTGTGGCAATCAGCTTTGTCCCCTGTTCTGCAAGCAGTCGCAAGGTTATTTTATCAAGCTGATCATTGATAAACACGCATACCGCCGGAAACCCTGCTGCTAATGCTGTGGTTTCCTGAGTCAGGCGGGGTTCAAAAAACACTAGGTCATGATTATAATTCGCGTTGGCAGTTTCTAGAAAATTTCGGTCGTAGGATTTGGTATTGAAAACAGCGACTTTCATGGTTGTTTATTGTTTGATATAAAGTAAAAAAAAACAGTTAATTAATTACGGCAAATCTATATTATAATATAATTATGACGATATCCACCGTTAACTTTTATTTTGCATTGATATGCCGTAGGGTGGGCATTGCCCACCAGCCTTTTATCAGTGGGGTTAGGGCGGGTTTTGTTGTTCAGTTAATGGGAACAAAGTGAATGAAGTCCCTAAACCCGCCCCGACAAATGACAAATGATAAATAACAAATGACGAGCCTCGCCATTAACATTAATTTTTACCACTTATTTCCCTGTTCCCTAAAGCAACGGATTAATTCTGCCACAGACCAAGCTTGAGCGATCGCGCCTTGGGGGAGATGGGGTTTGTCTCCATCGAAAATCTCGGAAATAGACCCCAGACAAGCTTGGTGCTGTAGATGATCCAGTAAAGGTTTCCAGTCAAAGGGAAGGGGTTCTGTGGGGTAGAAGCGTTTCCACGCCCGACTAAACGATCCAATCAACCAACTCCAAACCGTTCCCTGGTGATAAGCACTATCCCGATGCCAGCGATCGCCACCATAATAACCAATATACTCAGGGTCAGCCGGGTCAAGACTTCGCAAACCGTAGGGAGTTAACAAGCGATCGCGTGCTACTTGTAACACCTGTCGCCCCTGATTCGACTCAAAACCACAATGATACAGAGACAGCGCCACTACCGCATTGGGGCGAATTTGGGTATTGCGGTGATCATCGGGTTCTATGGTGTCATAGAAGTATTTTTGCTCTGGATTCCAAAACTTTTGCAACGAAGTTTTCACCTGTTGTGCTTGCTTGAGATAATGTTGATTCTGGTGTAACAAACGCACCCGATCCTTAACCGCACCCGTCGCCATTTTTTCAGTCCATTTAGCAATCCAACACAACGCCGAATACCAAAGCGCATTAATTTCAATCGCTTTTCCCTGACGGGGTGTAATCGGTTGACCATCCAGCACCACATCCATCCACGTAATCGCCACATCGGGCGCTTCCCAGGTTAAGAGTCCATCCACCGCGTCAACTTGAATATTGTAACGGGTGCCTGCGGTATAAGCTTTGTAGATTTTTCGGACTGTTGGATATTGCTGAATCAAAAAATCCCAATCTTGGGTAATTTCCAAATACAATCCCAAGGTTTCCAGCCACCACAGAGACGCATCAATACTGTTATAAATCGGTTCACTCTCCACATCGGGAAAGGTATTTGGAATTAAACCATCACGACAATAACTACCAAAGGTTTGGAGTAATCCCTTTGCCAAACTAAAACGCCCTGTAGCTAATGTCAATCCGGGCAAAGCGATCAGTGTATCCCGCCCCCAATCATTAAACCAGGGATAGCCAGCCATCACCGTTGGACTACTAATGGAGGCGCACCAGGCAATAAATTGATCCCCAGCTTTGAGTAACTGACGCCAAATCGTCTCCCACTCTTGGTGCGATCTCATCACAGATGGATATCTAATTTCATCGTCCCCAGCTCCCTCAGCTCCCCCAGCTCCCCCAGCTCCCCCAGCTCCCCCAGCTCCCCTCGCTATAGCCACTAACTGATTTTGTCTGTCTTGTTCCCCTTGCACCGCCGCCTCAAACACTTGAGCATTTAACTGGAGCTCTGCCGTATCTTGAGGACATCCCACCCGCGCTTCCAGCGTAACGGTTGCGCCCGGTTCTAGAGAAATAGTAAGATAACCAGGACTATACAGATCTTCGCGATCGCCTAACCCACGTTGATTTTCTTCAGGATAGTAATAATTCCGATACCACAATTCATCGGGTTGATACTCGCCTGCACTCCACCCCAACTGCCAAGGCGTACCCACTTGACTCGGACGCATGGCTTGCAGGTAAAGGCATTGATGTCCGACTAATTGCGAGAATTGTAAATTTTCTTGCTCAAATTGCTGGTGGTGAAAGTCGCGATCGGCAATTAGGGGTCGTAGCCTTAATGTTGCCACATCACTACCTTGATAGGAATACTGAATCAGAATCCGGTGATGAAATTGGCGGGTTTGCTCATCCTCAACTAACCCGTAAGGCATAACCAGTTGGCGCGTCAATTGCCACTGCTGATGTCCCCAAACCCACTGAGGAACAGGATCGGTTTCAAAGGAGCGCAGAAATTGATATCCTACCGGATCAATCGTCTTACCCCCATTCCAGAAATTGGTTGAAAGCGCCCAAATCTTGCCAGATACCTCCAGACTAGTATCCAGATGAGAGAATAACAACGTCCGACGCCTAGGCGGATCGAGTGCCGCAATCAACCAGCCGTGATACGTGCGAGTGCGAGCATCGCAAACTGTACCACTGGCAAAACTGCCTAATCCATTCGTAAGCAGCCATTCCCGCCGATCCAAATAATTCACCACAACTTTTTTCTCCCAATAGCACCCAACCCGTTGTCGCAGAACCTTCCGCGTCGCTTCTACAAGGCTGATCAAGCCAAGAAACCCAACAATGTTGCTTAAAATAGCCTAGTTTAGCGGATATCGGTGGATTGTGAGACGGCACTTGCCTGTCTAAAATACCTCGACTTCATAATTCATCCTTCTGCCGTCGTGCTTTCTCAAAATCGTTATGACTATGATATAGTCGTAACAGTTCGTAAACAATTTGTGTTTATTGACGGCGGTAAAGTTGTCAAAACTTTACCGCCCACGATCACCTATGGCGAACGTATACACCAAAGCATTCAAGGAGGATAATTTCATGGAAGGATGTCTGCGAGTTGGTCAACCGGCTCCTGACTTCAGTGCGACGGCGGTTGTCGATCAAGAATTTAAGACCATCAAGCTGTCTGACTACCGGGGTCAATATGTAGTCATATTCTTCTATCCGCTAGACTTCACCTTTGTCTGTCCCACAGAGATTACAGCATTTAGCGATCGCTTTAGTGAATTTAAAGAAGTTGGCACTCAGGTTCTCGGTATCTCCGTGGACAGTGAATTCTCTCACCTAGCTTGGATTCAAACCGATCGCAAGAGTGGTGGTGTGGGTGATCTGAATTATCCTCTGGTATCTGATATCAAGAAAGAAATCAGCACCGCTTACAACGTCCTTGACCCAGATGCAGGTGTAGCTCTGCGAGGATTATTTATTATCGACAAAGATGGCATTATCCAGCATTCGACCATCAACAACCTCTCTTTCGGTCGGAATGTAGACGAAGTGTTGCGGACTCTGAAAGCGACTCAATACGTTCAGGCGCATCCAGATGAAGTTTGCCCTCAAGGTTGGCAACCCGGAGACAAAACCATGGTTCCCGATCCCGTTAAGTCCAAGGTTTACTTCTCAGCCGTTTAACAGATTGAGTTCTGGACTTTCTGTTTTTAGGAATTAGAAAGTACCCAACGTGGCATCGGCGAATGAGACGGGAAATCCCGAAAACGAATAAGACCGTCCTTGTTTAGCTAAGTTGGAAACCCCAAATAAGAGCGAAGCAAGTTGGGGTACTTCACCGCTTACCCACCTATCTGGTATGGGCGCACGCCCCGTGCGCCCTTTGCCGTTATAGCTTCCGTCGTAACGGTTAGGACTTTCTTTAACGGCTACCTTTTGCGATAAAATAAGTTGTTGGATCAGGTGAAGCCAATGCTAACATCAACTGACTTTAGGGGTTTATTTAACGAGCGTTTTCTGCGTAATTTTTTTCCCATCCCGGCTACTAATCCGTTGAGATTAGGACAATTGACTCCAGATTTTGAACTACCGGACATCACAAATAATCGCCAGGTGAGATTATCGAGTTACCGAGAACAGCAACCTGTTCTACTGGCGTTTACCCGCATTTTTACCGAAAAGCAATATTGCCCCCTTTGCTATCCTCATATTCAGGCGATGAATGAGCAATACGAGCAATTTACCCAGAAGGGGGTAGAGGTGTTAATGATAACGAGTACTGATCCTCAGCAAAGCAAAACAGTGGTCAAGGATTTAGGATTAAAAATACCCCTGTTGAGTGATCCGAGTTGTCGCACCTTTCAAACCTATCAAGTTGGTCAAGCACTGGGAGCGCCTTTACCTGCTCAGTTTCTAGTCGATAACCAAGGTAAACTCCGCTTTAAACATTTGTTTTCATTCTTATCTCCAAATGCGGAGATGGAGAAGGTGATCTCGCTCCTTGATTAGTTGCTCGTCCTCTGGGTTCTGTGTTATTACGAGCGATGAAATAGACGAGCAACTGTTGCTAACGATAAATAGAAAATTTTGCGCCAAGTCATTGAATTCAATTCAACAGAATCAGGTTAGGATTCCTATCCATAATCTTAAATTTGGATAGAGTTTTTTAGCGATATTACTGAATCAGATTGCTGCCTACTATACCAGAGGAGTCTACCAAATGGAAGATACAATCAAGGTTCAAACTATTGATAAAAATAACTGGAGTACCGTATTGCAGGGATTCCAACCCAATCAGGTTAGGCAGGTTTGGCAAGTCCTTGCTTTTGATGGAACAATCCTGGGTACTATCTGTGAATCGGTAGAGGATAAATACTACCTCAACGGTCATCCCGAATTGGACTATCCATCTCTACAAGTAGCGGCGAGAGTCCTGATTGAAAATCAAGCGTCTTTGTAAATACCCTTCTACCCTTTCATACCAAGTTGCATTCAAAGATATAACTTTCTCTCCCCCTGCCTCCCCTGCTTCCCCTGCTTCCCCTGTCTCCCCTGCTTCCCCTGCTTCCCCTGCTTCCCCTGCTTCCCCTGCTTCCCCTGCTTCCCCTGCTTCCCCTGCTTCCCCTGCTTCCCCTGCTTCCCCTGCTTCCCCTGCTTCCCCTGCCTCCCCTGCCTCCCCTGCCTCCCCTGCCTCCCCTGCCTCCCCTGCTTCCCCTGCTTCCCCTGCTTCCAGACGCGCCATGGCGCGTCTCTACATTGCTTCCCCTGCTTTTCTACTATGTTTGAGCCCAACTCGGTATCAACCCTTACCCAGATGTTGACGCACTGGAATCTGAACCACAAACTCTGTTCCCTGTCCTAACTTACTCTGACACAAAAGCCGACCGTTATGTTTTTCAACTACAATTTGATAGCTAATCGATAATCCTAAACCTGTCCCCGTCCCCACCGGTTTAGTCGTAAAGAAAGGATGAAATAGCTGTTGCTTAACCTCCTCCGTCATTCCGGGACCATTATCGATAATTCGGATCGCCACCGCTTGGTTATCTAAGAGTTCAGTCTGCACTCGAATTGTACTAGGATTGGCTTTAATATCATCCAATGACCGATTTTTATTTTGCTCATCAATGGCATCAATGGCATTGACTAGCAAATTCATAAACACTTGATTCATTTGTCCCGCGTAACATTCAACCTGCGGCAGATTACCGTATTCTTGAATCACCTGAATACCCGGATTATCACCCCGTGCTTTGAGTCGGTTTCGCAGAATCATCAGGGTACTATTAATGCCCTCATGAATATCTACGGCTTTCATATCGGCTTCAGCGATACGGGAAAAATTTCGCAGGGAGTAGACAATTTCACAAATCCGCTCCGCTCCAACTTTCATGGAATCCAGAAGTTTGGGCAAGTCTTCGACTAAAAATTCCAGATCGATGGCTTCCATTTCTGACTGGATTTCTGGCGTGAGTTGGGGATATTGCTGTTGATAGAGTTCGATTAAACCTAAAAGATCGGTGGCATAGTCACTGGCGTGGACTAAATTACCATAAATAAAGTTAACTGGATTATTGATTTCATGGGCAACTCCCGCGACTAACTGTCCTAAGCTGGACATTTTTTCACTTTGCACCAACTGCGCTTGGGTTTTCTGGAGTTGGGAGAGGGTTTGCTCAAGCTGTTGGGCGTGGGTTAAGGCTTTGGCTTGTGCCCTGCGACTTTTTTCATAGAGTTCCGCTTGTTGGAGTGCGATCGCTAATTGATCGGCGATGGTACACATTAACTCTACCTCGGCGTTTTGCCAATCGTAGGTTCGATTATCCATCATCAGTCCTAAGGCGCCCCAAACTGAGTTACCACAGTGCAGGGGAACTAACAACCACGCCCCAGGAAACTGTTGCGCGACGGCTGTATTGGTTGTGTCTGCCAAACAGCGGGTATCGTTGATCCGCACCACTTCTAAGCCTTTGAGTCGTTCAGCCAAGGGATTATTTTCATCGGGAATTTCTACACCCAAGACTTTGGGCAAACATTCATCGCGACACGACTCCGCTACATTTACCCAGAGTTGGCGTTCGGGAATATACTGGATAATTTGAGCGCGATCCACTTGCAAAAGGCTCTCAATTTCTTGGGTAGCGGTAGAAAAAATCGTTTCTAAGTCGAGTGAGCAACGAATCGCGTGAGTTAGGTGATTGATCGCTTGTTCTCGTTTGAGGTGATACTGAGCCTGATGGTACAGTTGACTTTGACCGATCGCGATCGCGACTTGGTCGGCAATGGCGGCGATTAATTCTACCTCTGAGTTTTCCCAGGAGTCGGGATGACTGGTTTTACCTAAGGCTAAACTCCCTAATATCTGAGAATTGAAGTGCAAGGGAACCCATAACCAAGCTCCCGGCAAGTCTTCAGCTAAGCCTTGGCTAAATGTACTCCTATCCTCCCTAATAATTTCTAATTGCTTGAGCCGTTCAGCTAGGGGATGATCTTGATCCGGAATTTCCAGTCCCAGATTACTGCGATCCTCTGGAGAGCGGCGATATTCTGCCACGGATAACCAGCACTGGCTCTCTGGCAAATATTGTACAATTTGGGCAAGATCAACGGGTAATAGTTCGCCAATCTCGCGGACGGTTGTCTCAAAAACTGTGGTTAAGTCCAATGAACAGCGGATGGCTTGAGTGACTTGATTAAGGACTCGCTCTCGCCAGAACAGAGATTTTGCCTGTTCGTACAGTTGGCTTTGTTGAATGGCAATAGCAACCTGAGAAGCTAACCCGTCGAGTAAGTCAATTTCAAAGGATTGCCATTTCCGGGGTGCATTACAGTGATGGGCAATCAGCAGTCCCCACAAGCGCGTTGGGCTTTGAGTTGGTGTTGAGACATTGAGTTGGGATTGTGGGATGGGTAGTAGTTTTTCACTGTGGACAATTGGCACAACCAGGTTAGCCCGTACCTGGTATTTGGCGAGTAAGTTAATATAACACTGGCTCAGATTAGCCCCATAGATATCATCCAGGGTTCTCACGCGACCTTGTTGGTAGAGTGAGAGGTAGTTTTTTTCAAAACAGGGGTCATAAATCTGGTTGCCTAAAATTGAACACCAGCGTGAATCTACGGATTCGACAACCACCTTGCCACTCCAGTCGGGATTGAAGCGCAAAATAATCACCCGATGCGTTTGCAGAACCTGGCGTACTTCCGCCACGGTGCGTTCGAGAATGTCCTCTAAGTTCAGCGACTGACGAATGCGTTGAGTAATTGCGCTGATTAACTGCTCTCGCTGAACCTGTTGTCGCAACGTGGCTTCTGCTTGCTGGCGTTGGTGGATTTCGGTTTGAGCTTGCTGATAGAGTTCCGATTGTTGAATGGCAACTGCCGTATGAGTGGAAAGATTTTGCAGCAACTCAATTTCCCACGGTTGCCATTTGCGGGGGGTTTGGCACTGTTGAGCCACAAGTAATCCCCACAAGCGTTCCTCATGGACAATCGGGATAACCAGGTTTGCTCTCACTTGGAATTGAGCGAGTAATTCAATATGACAGTCGGTTAACCCAGCATTATAGATATCTTCGACGGATTGGACGCGCCCTTTTTGGTACAGATGGATATAGTCTTCGGCAAAGTAGCGATCATTGATCACAGTTCCGGAAATGGGTTTCCACTGAGAGCCCACGGATTCAACCTCTACCACACCACTTCCATCTTCATAGAGGCGAAAGACAAGTACGCGATCGCACGCCAAAATCTGCCGCACTTCGGCGACGGTGGTATTGAGAATTTCGTCTAAGTCTAAGGAATAGTGAATCCGTTGCGCGATCGCACCAATTAACCGCTCTCGCAGATATTGCTGTTGCACGGCTGTTTCGGTTTGTTTGCGATCGGTAATATCGATGCAAGATCCGATATAGCCTAAAAACTGACCACTGGGGGTAAATCGTGGCGTTCCTGTATTTAAAATCCAGCGATAGTCTCCATCTGCTCGTCGTAGGCGATATTCCATCCGAAACCCTTGACGAGCATTAAACGCCTCCTGATACGTCTCTAAGCTTGACTTGTCATCGGAATGCACCCCCTCAGCCCAACCATTACCCAATTCTTGCTCCAGACTACGTCCGGTAAATTTTAACCAGCCTTGATTAAAAAACGTACATAACCCATCTGTACCGGACATCCATAACAGCACAGGGGCGCTATCTGCCATGGTGCGGAATCGGGCTTCACTCTCTTGGAGAATGTCTTGGGTGTATTGGTTATCACTCAGTTGTTCCATAGTCGGAACGGCTACTCCATCCGCCAACTGATCAGCTTTTGGTTGCCATTTGTCTTCAATAGACTGGCGATTGATATCACGCAAACGATAAAGTATTGTCCCTTCCTGGATAGAAACCTGCTTGACATTAACGACTAAAGTATGAGGTTTGCCTGTCTTATCGGTAATTTCTAGCTCAATATTACCAACCTTCCCTGTAGCCGCTAAAGCTTGCCAATTCAAGGGCAGGTTGCCCAGCAGTTTAGTAATATTACCCAGAGCGCGGACTTCAGATAAAGAATAGCCAAAAATAGAGGTGATCTGAGGACAAATATAGGTAAAATTACCCTTGTCATTGGTGATTAAAACAGCTTCATTATTATTGCTCAGAGGAGTTGGGAGCAATGCTTGTGACTTAGCCGTCGTCATATCTTCACACACGAGACTAATGATCGAATTCGAGGCGGTTATCGGCAGCAAACGGGTTCTTGCCTTAACCCAAACAATCCTGCCATCTTTACCAATCAACCGAGTTTCCCAGTGATGAATTTCAGTGGGATGTTTACTTAGATTACTCAATAAAGCTTGATACTGGCATTGGCTGTCTTGATCGAAAAGCCGATGAATTGGCTTTTGCACTAATTCCCAAAAATCATACCCCAAGTATGCTGCACCGAACTGACTTACATCCAAAATCACCCCATCAAAATTCAGGGTGAAATAAATGCATGGAAGGGTCTCATACAATATCCGCATCCATTTTAGTTGCTCCGGACTATTGCCTGTCCATGATAATTTTTCAGGCTGATAGTTTTTTCTGGCACTGTTCATCCATTGGGACTTTTTCAAATCGAACTTTTTCATAAGTTGACTCATGCCAATTCGATGATAAATTGAGGCATTTTCTCGATCATAACCCTCAAGTTATTATTTATTTTTCGGATTTAGAGGAATGACTGTAAAAAATAGTTAAACTTGATGGGAGTTTAAAACAAGGGTCAGCCTCATTCGCTCACGTCAAATTCTGGGCTAGCGTTGAATCAAATTTCCCCCTGTTTTCACAGAAGCTGTGGTGAGGCGATTGTTCTAATCTGGCTATCGCTCGCCATTTATCTCTACTCTTTTTCCCAGATGTACTGAACTTGGTTGTTATATCATGTCAAACTTTGCCAATAAAAAAAACACGGCTTGTTTCCGTCTCTCCCAACTCCTGCGTCTGTCCTTGATTCACAGGTTCAATTGGACATGATATGACAACACATGCAGTTTTTGAGCTATCTAATCATAAGCTAATATAAATTTCCCACTATTGTGACTGAATCCACGAATAAGTTTAAAAAACGTTATAAATCCGTTACTTATTTTGATTTACTATCGGGTTAAGTTTATTTATCTTTACAAAAAAAACAATAGGATGCACCCTGCATCCCTGTACCCTAAAACTCTGCATTACCCATGTCTTTCTTCAGATTCCCTGGGGGGACTCCGGAGATGAGGGAGATGATGTGTTCCAGACGTAGAATGCTACATCTGGAACACTCAGGGCGAGTTTAGCCGCATCTTTTGTGAGGTAAAAATAGTGAAAAGAGCCCCTACACAACAGAGGCGTCATGCCCTTGAAGGTAATGAAGGATCGCAACTCAAAACTCACAACTCAAAACTCTCCCAGCACCCTCTAAAGACTTACCTGAGACAAATAGCTGCGGGGATCAAAATGACGGCTTGCCCGGATTTTTTCATAGTACTCTCGCTCAACTGGTGTGATATCTTTTGGTGTAGCAATGATAATCCGCACCAGTTGGTCACCGCGTCCACCTTTAGGTTGAGTCCAGCCTTTACCGCGCAAACGTAAAGATTGACCCGAACGAATCCCGGCTGGCACATTAACACTGACCTTCCCATCAGGAGTCGGCACCTCAATAGTGGCACCCAATACTGCCTCATCGGGCATCACTGGCACTTCACACAGAAGGTTATCGCCCTCGAACTGGAAGAAGGCATGAGGTTTTAAGTCTACAATCAAGTACAAATCACCGCGTTGCTGGTTGTATTGGCTCACTTGACCCTTGCCTCGAACACGAACACGACTCCCTGGTTTAGCACCGGGCGGAATCCGCACTTCGATGACTTCACTGCCCAAATTAATTCGTTTTTGCGTACCCTGGAAAGCATCAGACCAGCTCAACGTAATTGTTGCTTCCCGATCAGTCCCAGCTGCTGCTTTGCCATTTTCATAGCCAGAGAAATCGTTAAAGCCACCAAAGCCACTGGTAAAGTCATTATTAAAACCCGAACCCGTTGCTCCGCCCGGAGTAGAACGATAGGTGTACGTCCGACGAGTTCCCGTACTTCCTGGCGTACCTGTAGCGGCTGTATTAAAGCGCCCTAGAAGTTCGTTAATAAACTCGTCAAAACTACCGTATTGACCAAAATCAAAATTACCGAAATCAACATTGGCACCCCCGGCTCCAGGATACCCACCAACTCCTGCTTGCTTCCAGTACTGACCAAACTGATCGTATTTCTTGCGTTTTTCGGGGTCAGACAAGACTTCGTAGGCTTCGTTAACTTCTTTAAATCGAGCCTCAGCTTGTTTGTCACCCGGGTTCATGTCTGGGTGGTACTTCCGCGCCAGACGTCGAAAACTCTTTTTAATTTCATCCGCACTAGCCGTCTTGCTAACTCCCAGGACGGCATAGTAGTCTTTATAGTCAGTTGCAGCCATGAAGGGTTTCTCCTCTACTCCAAGGATTTAATCGATAAACTGGGCGAATAGTTCTCTACCTCAAAGCTAGAGTAACAAACCTCAGCCTGGGTTTAAGTTCGGATCTTTCTCACTCACGCGATCGCAATTTCCACACCTGAAGCCTCAAATAGAGAAGCTATGGCATTTTTCCCCATCATGCCACTTTCTCTAAACCGTTGCTACCCACATTAGTTGTGGATAGTAGCTAATCTAAAAATTAGCTCAGCTTTGGCTGACTCAACGAGTGTGGATTTCCCGCTATCCAGTTAAGGGAATATAGTTGTAGGGGCGGGCGCGAGTCACATCAGGGCGGGACGCCGGAAGAATGGAGGCGTCCAATCCCTTCCCTTTAAGCCGAGCATAATTTGCATGAGCGCTTAAGCAATTTGATTTTATTGGGGGAGAATTGCCCCATTCTTTTCCAGTTATGGTCATAGACTGATACATTTTTCGACTTGGCTGTTTCGGTATGTCCGCCCACCCAACCCCTGTACACTTTCCCCGCCTTTTCAGCTTGAACAAAGTCACCCCTACGGAAACCAAAGGGCGTGATTGTTCCACCCTTGCGCTTACGGTATTGGTTGGGGTTGGGTTTGTTACTATCTGGGTTTTCAAAATGAAGCTGACGCCTATAAACATTAGGTTTAGCTACTACCTTGAATGGAGCAGGTGTTATTGCAGCTTCCCCTTCCCAATAGCCTCCTTGTGCATTGCTCGAATGCCAATCTTTCCACTTAATAAAATGACTGGCGGCAAGCGCTACACCGTCGTTACTATGCGTTTGTTCACAAGCTTTTGACTTGTTAGCTTTGTCTTTTTCCAGCTTTAGCCATTGTCTGAGATTAGATGTTTGCCAACCCAATTGAGTGGTAGTAGGAGCAATTTTTTCTAACCATTCCAGCATGACTTTTTGCCCGACCATTGCGGGACTAAAACCCTTGTCACCACGAGCTTTGATGTACTCGTAGACGATGTTGGATATAGGGAATAATCGACGAGCTTCTCTGACTACCCTTAGCTCTAGCTGCCTGTTCGCTCTGATGCTAGGAGGTAGAGACCGTCCATGTTTGGTCTCTACTTGCCTGCGATTATCAAACCGTTTGGCTCGATGACACCGTTGGTCATAAGGCAGTTTGCGGTTGATTCGTCGTCCACGTCTAGCTCTCCTAAGTATCCGCCTTGCTGTCATCTTTTTTGTGACATTGGGGAACGGCAGAATTAAATGCAGCTTGAGCAGGGTCGCTTTAGAACTTTGAACCCCAACACCGCTAAACAGTTTGCCAGGGTCTATACCAATAACCACGTCTTGAGTGTCGTACCCAGACGGTTCATTGATCAGTTGAATCGCAAAAACATTCAGGTCATTGGGATAGATTCTTGCCAAACCTCTCCCAAGCCAACGTCTGGCTCTTGAGGGTTTTGTGGGCATCAGTGGACGCCCATCCGGTGAAATTACTGGCACTCGTTTTACAGTGAGCGAAGCGTTCGACTGAGCGCTCACGCCGAAGTCCGAACTGTGCATTTTGGAGATAATCCAATGAATGTGACTAGTTCCTTACCGCCATTTCTAGAAAGATGTCCCCTCTTAAGGCGACCCAATCAGAGGTCTTGCAGTATTTCCGAACTAGGAAAACATCCGGAGGTGCGTACCATCTAGAAACTCATGCGGTAGACAATGCTTACGTTGGAATCTGATTCTTCCAAGCTGCCGCTTCAACGAATTAAGCGGCAGTCATTGACAACTTTACCGTCCCCATTTCCCTATAAAGACCTAAATGACGGTTCCATCGGGAATTACAGCATTTTTGAGAACAACGACAATGCCACTGCGGATCAAAAAGCCTTGTTTTTCACGTTCGGCTTCCTCGACTCGATCTTTGTTCACAATTTGAACATCCTGACCAATGCGAGCGTTTTTGTCAATGATGGCACGGCGAATTGTGGTTCCTTCACCAATCCCTAAGGGCACACGTCCAGTCTCTACACCTGATTTACGTTCGGCAAAGGGTTCGTAGAAGTCACATCCCATGATCAGAGTATCTTCAATCACACAACCGGCTTCAATGCGAGAGCGAACTCCCAATACCGAGTGATGGATACGACAATCTTTGAGAATACAGCCTTCTCCAATAATCGATTGCGTCACATGACTATCCAAAAGTTTGGTCGGAGGCAAATAACGGGCGCGAGTATAAATCGGTGCCTCTTTGTCATAGAAGCTAAAGGGCGGCTGGGGTTGCCGAGTTAAGGCTAGATTGGCATCATAGAACGCTTCAATGGTACCAATGTCTTCCCAATAGTCGTTGAACAAATAGGCTTGAACGTTATGGTCCGCCGATGCTCCGGGGATTATTTCTTTACCAAAGTCGGTCTGTTCCAGGTTGGCTTGCAACAACTTGATCAACGCCTCTTTGCTGAAGACGTAAATTCCCATCGAGGCAATATAGGGTTTTTCCTTTGCCTCGTCTGGTTTCAACCCTAAAACCGTCGTATCCACCTGCATTTGCTTGAGGGCATCACCTTTGGGTTTTTCACTGAAATCAATCACCCTGCCCGTATGATCAATTTTCATCAAACCAAAACTGCTTGCCAGTTTCTCACCGATGGGCACCACAGAAAGGGTGATATCGGCTTTAGTTTGGCGGTGGTGTTCCACGAAATGGCGATAGTCCATCCGATAGAGATGGTCGCCGGATAGAATGATGTATTCATCAACATCCCACTCCTCTAGTAGCCACAAGTATTGACGAACTGCGTCTGCTGTTCCCTGAAACCAGCTTGGATTTTCAGCGGTTTGTTGGGCAGCAAGGACTTCCACAAATCCATCGGTAAAGCCAGCAAAGTTATAAGCGCGGGCAATATGCCGATTTAAGGATGCTGAGTTAAATTGGGTAAGAACGTAAATTTGATAGATCTCGGAGTTGATGCAGTTACTGACCGGAATGTCAATCAGGCGGTATTTACCCGCCAAGGGAACAGCCGGTTTAGCCCGCAACTTGGTCAATGGATAAAGGCGGGTGCCCGCGCCACCTCCGAGAATGATACCTAATACTCTTTTCACGAAACACCTCTGGAATGCCGATAGACTCTCAAGTCTTAGTGTCCGCTTGTGTGGAAATCTTTTCAAGAGGGTAAGGGAGAAAGTTAACTCTCTTTTGGGAAAGAAAAACCAGAAAAACGGCGTGAATAGAAGCACTTCAAGCTTTCTACCCCGACTGGAGTAATAATTTGAGGTAGGGGTTGTGAGCAACTATTCGGTTGAGCTTGTCAGTTCTACTCCGTTGATGCCCAATTTCCATTAAATTAGGATAAGTAAGGGTAAAGGAAGTGAGAGATGTCAGCACAACTGTTACTGGTCGATGACGAACCGGGGATTCGGGAATCAGTCCCAGCCTATTTAGAAGAGGTGGGTGGTTTTACCGTCGATGTTGCCAGTAATGCCAATGATGCATGGCAAATGTTGCAACAAAAAACTCCCGATCTGGTAATTACCGACGTTATGATGCCTCAAGTCGATGGGTATCAGTTTCTCAAGAAGCTGCGAGAAGACCCTCGCTTCAAATCACTGCCGGTGATATTTCTCACGGCTAGAGGGATGACCACAGACCGAATTCAAGGCTATCAGGCAGGTTGTGATTACTATCTGTCTAAACCCTTTGATACGGATGAATTGGTCGCCATGGTGGAGAATTTGCTAGAACGTCGTGCGGCTACTGCTCAGGAAAAGGCGGGTACGGCAGATTTAGGGAATATCGAGAAAGAGCTGACCGCGATTCGGGAAATGTTGGCTCAACGGGGCAATATTTCACAAACCCCTCCGCCCATCCGCATCGACTTTACGCCACGCGAGCAAAGTGTCTTGGATTTGGTCGCCCAAGGGCTGATGAATAAAGAAATTGCTCGCCGTCTGGAAACCAGTGTCCGCAATGTGGAGAAATATGTCAGTCGCTTGTTTAGCAAAACCGGAACTAATAGCCGTACCGAGTTAGTCCGTTATGCCCTTGAACATGGCTTGACTCAATAAAATATTCTGTTCCGTAGCAGGGGAAAAGGATAGCAGGGAAAAAAGTAGCACAAGAGAAAATTATATGAAAGTTAACATGGTCAAACTAGAGAATTTCTAGTGCTAATCTAGGTGAATGTCACATTCCGCTACGTCCAGAGAAACAGATGGCAACCTTAGTTGTAACCACCGACACAGTTTTCAAAACCCAACCGATTCAGTCTTCAGAACTCGCCGACTCCGAGAAGTACCCTGTACCTAAGGGAGAATTCGGACTCAAAAGTTACCAGGAACAGAAGGGTCATCTTAAAGTCACCTTAGCCAATCCCCTGGGCGATCGCACGGAATGGTATGTGTTTAAAGGACACGTCGAGGTTCTCAACACCTCCACCTTAGTCGTCAGGCAAGATACCATTTTCAAGACTAAACCCTTACAAGCCAAAGACCTACCCGACTCCGAAAAATTCCCGGTTGCCAGACGAGAACTCGCCGTCAAAAACTTCCAGGAAAGAGGTATCCATCTACTGGTGACGTTAGTGAATCCCCTTGAGAATGATTCCAATCGCCTGGACTGGTATGTGTACGAAGGGCACATTGATGTGCTTAAAATTGCCACCTACTCTCCGCCAATGGACGAACCCGAACCCGTTAACCGGGGGATTTTGTTCCGAATACCAGGACGCGGACAAGTTGGAACGGATGACTCTATCATCCCCAATGGCAACTTTACCTGGGGTGAAGCGACAAAAAACGGGACTCGCATTCCGGTTAATGAACTCATTGTAAATAACATCATCGCTATGGCGCGACAGATGGAAGAGGTGAGATCACGCTTGGGAAATCGCTCCATTACTATTACCAGTTGGTATCGACCCCCGCTTGTGAATCGTGCTGTTGGTGGTGCGACGCGTTCAACCCACTTAGAGGGACATGGTGTTGATTTTTTGGTCAGTGGACTGACACCCAGAGAAGTGCAGCGACAACTCGATCCCTGGTGGCCCGCTGGATTGGGGTATGGGAGGAATTTTACCCATCTCGATAATCGAGGTTATCGGGCAAGATGGAATTACAATTAATTTGACGACTCCCCTGACTAAAAGTCAAGGGGATTCTTAAAGGATGTTACGAGGCGGACTGAAGTCGCGCCTCTCCACCCTTGTTCCTGCTTCTCGGACTCTTAACTAGACTGTTGCCAGTCCCCGTCAGACCGTCTCCACAAGCATTTTCTTCGTCTAGGATGCGTCCCACCCCAGACAATCCTCTATTTCTAACAATCTGTGCAGCCGCTACATCGCGATGCGTGGTGTACCCGCACTCAGGGCAAGAGTGAACCCTATCACTAAGTTTTTTCTTACCTGTATGGGCATCGCATTGAGGGCAGACCTGGGAGGTGTAATCCTTGTTCACTTCACCAAAGTACACACCACGCTTCCAACACACCCATTTGAGGATGCTGACAAACTGCCCAAATCCGGCATCTAAAGTATGTTTCCCAAGCATCCCCTTTGCCCACACTCGAAAATCGATATCTTCAACGAATATCATTCCAGCCCCATCGCATAGCTTGTGAGCTAATTTAAAGTGCCAGTCTTTCCGAGTGTCGCTAATGCGCTGATGCAACCTAGCAATCTTTCTATTGAGTTTGTGGCGATTGCTTGACCCTTTCTTTTTGTGCTTCAATCTGCGTTGGAGCAATTTCAGCTTCCGGTGCAGCGAGTTCAAAAATCGAGGTCTATCAACCACAAGCCCATCAGAAGTTGCAACGAATTTGTCTAATCCCAGGTCTATCCCTAGCGGATGACCACCATCCATAACATCGGGAATAGATACATCACACTTTAGCGATAATTGCACGAAGTATCCAGACGCTTTGCGAATGATTCGAGCTTGCTTCATAACAAACCCGTCCGGGATTTCTCGCGACTTAACATATTCCAGCCAGCCTAACTGGGGAAGCTTGACTTGATTCCCTTTTAAAAGCTGACCTTTCCCCAGTTGTGGGTAAACAAAAGACCTCATCCGGTATCTGTTCTTAAACCGAGGAAAACCCATTCCCTTACGCTTCATGTCCACAACAGCCGCTTCCAGCCTTTTTAGGACTTGTTGCAATGCCTGAGCGTTAACGGTTGCTAACTCTGGAAACTCGGTTTTAGCTTTTGTTAATGTCCTACATTGTTGAGCATAGTTAGGATAGGGTGCATCTGCTGGGATGATGTATTCTGATTCCAGCGAACAAGCGTTAACCTGACATTTACGAGAATTTGTCCAATCCTTCCTTTCACGCAAAGCAAAATTCCAGACTTGGCGACACATGCTTAGCGTATGTTCAATAGTCTGGACTTGCTCTGGTGTTGGGATTGCCTTAAATTCGTATGTCAGGTTTAACACTTGTGTTTACCTCCTATGAAATTATAGCGCGTTTCATAGGACATGGAAGCAGGGATACAGAGGGCTTTAGCCCTTAAGTCGCTTTCATCCACCGCTTAAAAGACGGTGGCTCTCAGCTTCTTAGTGTTTTTGGTAGAGACGTTCCATGGCACGTCTGTCAAAAATTTCTTTTATAGCAACCGCCATAGCAGTTAGGACACATCATTTGGTAGAGACGTTCCGCCGGAACGTCTGGAACAACAGTTCGCTATACCTTGCAACAATAGCTCCTCCCCTTGGAAGCATAGAGTCTTAGACACTACCAAAGTGTAAGTATTCAACCGGACAGAGTATTAAATAAATTGCCAAACTTTAATCGTTTTATCTTGAGCCGCGCTCACCAAGGTTGAACTATCTGGACTAATTGCTACAGACATTACACCTGCTGCATGATCAGATAACGTCTGGAGAAGTTTTCCACTACCCGGATGCCAAAGTTTAACGGTTCCATCAGCACTACCACTGATTAATAGACTCCCTTTGGCGCTAATTGCCACAGAATGAACCGCATCTGTATGTCCAATCAGTGTTAATAAAATATTGCCTGTCCTCAAGTTCCAGACTTGAATCGTCCCATCTGAACTACCACTGATTAAAAGTTGACCACTAGGACTAAAAAAGAGTGAATTGACGGCATCGGTATGTCCATGTAGGGTTAACTGAATCTCACCTGTGGCTAAATTCCAAAGTTTAATCGTGCGATCTACACTACCACTTGCCAAGGTTTGTCTATCTGGACTGATTGCAACCGTTTGAATCATGCTGGAATGACCATCTAGGCTGTTTTGTACATCCTGCGTCTTGAAATTCCAAACCTTAATCCGCTGATCAGCACTCCCACTGGCGAGAATCTTGCCATCTAAACTGATAGCAACTGACTTAATCCAACCTGAATGTTGCTTCAGGGTATGCTTTAAGGTTTGGGTACTTAATTGCCAAACTTTAAGCGTGTGATCCCAACTACCACTGACTAAAAACTGTCCATCTGGACTAAAAACAACGGCATCAATTAAGTTAGAATGCCCAGAAAGGGTACAATGGGATACACCACTATCCAGATGCCACAGTTTAACGCTACGATCCGCACCACCACTAGCCAGCATCTGTCCATCCGGATGAAAGGCGATCGCATGAATCGAACTCGAATGACCCCGCAATGTCTGTACACATTGCCACATCGGTGTTAGCGTGTTTGGCGTCATCGATGAAACAGGGGAAGGGACTGAAAATAATGGGGCTAATTCTTGGCTTAAATTCAAATCCTGGAGAATCTGGGCTGCTGATTGATAACGCCGCTTCACCGCCCCCTCTAGCATTTTAGTCAAGGTTTGCTTAAGCTGATCGCTAATGGGTTCGATCAGGTAATCTTGCCACACCCACATTCCTTCTAAACTGTTGAATAAATCAAAGGGATGAACATTGGTCAGTAAATGAATACAAGTCACCCCTAAACTATACAAATCACTACTCGTCACCGCTTTGCCCATCAGTTGTTCCGGGGCGGCGTAAGCAGCAGAACCAATAACCGTTCCGGTTCGGGCTAATGCTGTTTTCGTAGTCAATTTTGCGGCACTAAAATCGACGAGAACCAGTTTCTCTGCCTCTGTCTCTATTCCTGTATCTGGAGAACGAATAATATTAGCTGGATTAATATCGCGGTGAATCACCTGATGAGAATGAATATACTGTAAGACAGGCAGCAGTTGTGCCAAGATATGACGAATCTGGGTTTCCTTAAATGCCCCTTCTTTAGCGAATTGTTGGGCTAAGCTTTCTCCCTCCACTAAGCATTGCACGATCGCACCCGCTGTTCCCATTTGCGGATTGGGTTCAAAATAAGCCAGCAGTCGAGGAATCTGGGGGTGTTCGCCTAGATTTTGTAATCGGGCGGCTTCTTGACGAAAGGATGCAGCCGCTTTCTCGATATTGGTTGTACCTTGATTGGTGGGTGAAAACTGTTTGATAATACAAGGGGATAATCCAGACTTATATTCGTCAATTGCCCTAAAGGTACGACCAATACCCCCCTGACTAATCAACTCCATGGCACGGTAGCGATCGCCTAAAAGTAATCTTGACCCACAGGCAGAGCAAAATCTGGCATGATCAGGGTTGTCGGGTTTGTGACAAGTTAGGTTAAAACAATAACTCATTCGCTCTCTTTTTGGGCGTGACACACCTAATTTGGTGTATTAAAATTCTATCCAGAAACTGTAGGGGCGCATGGCGTGCGCCCATAAAATCTGCCAATCTAATCCATCATTTTAGCTGGGTCACGCCACTAAAAATAGAGGCTTTGCGTAAGTCCTATTGTTATGCTGTCATTACAGTGTGATGTACAAATACCTGATCCAATACCGTTAGCAATAAGCCGATATCATCCACCTTAAAATCTTCTGCCCTCTGCCTTGGAGCCTTCTGCCTTCTTTTGTACAACCCATTTCAGGCTTGATGTATGTGGCTACCAGACGGATGGCGTATCATCCAATCGTCATCCGTTGACACAAAACCATGTCTACTGTACCAGGTTCGTAAATTTTCCATGCCAAAAGGACTACCCTTGTCCAATTCTAGAGTAATCGGTTTATCATCCAACATCTGGCAAAGCATTTCCAAGATTTTAGAACCGTACCCTTTGCCACGATTACCAGGCATAACATTCAAGAAATTGATAAAATATGATGTTTCATCCGCACAGACAGATGCCACACCGACTAACTCATCTGCCTGAGTAAACTCATACCTCATTTCCCCTTGATGTCCAAAGGTTCTGGGAACGACTTGTACCGATAGATTCACGGTTTACTCATCCTCTTGTCCATTCAATTTATACATCAACCTATTTTCAAATTCCGGCTAGTGCGTCGGCTGAGGTTACCCCAGTTAGCATTCGTCTTATGTCTTATGTTTGCTCCCTGTGCACCTAGAAAGGCGGGTTTAGTCAGGTTATCGGTCAAACCTGCCCCTACATCGGGATCTTGTCATAGTGCTATGGCAACGTCTCTACATGGCTTCCCCAGCTTAAGTTGACACAAATGGGACGTGGTAGACGGCGCGATCGCTTCTTTCTTGAAGACAGGGAGGGGTGATTGAACCACAACTAAAGAAAGAAAAATCTATCTTCTTGGGGATACCTCTTTGTCAATTATCGTTTCCTCTGATAGAGGTAAACCTGACTCTAGTTAAAAATAATAAAAATGTAACAAACTCTCATGGGAGAGAACACCAATGCGATATAAATATCTTACAGCTATAGGAATTTTAACCGCTATTTTCGGCTTAGCAAACCCTGTATCGGCTCAATCACCAGTCACTACCAACGCCGAAGACGTTACCCTATCCGGTGAATCCCTAACAGGCATTGAACAGAGAACTCTCAGGGATGATTTTGACCAGTTCTTTTTAAATGATCCAGCGATAGCATGGAGAGGAACGGGTGGTAACCAGATTGAGTTTAACAACCAAGTAGGTGGTGACTGGCAAGTAATGGAAGACGTGGAAATCTCAATTAACGAACCCTTATCTCCACCTATCAGTCCGATCAATTTCCGCAGACACGAGAATTTAAGCAGTGGTATTGATCGCGTGGAAGTACAAGTTGAACTAGATTAATGGTTATAGGTTTTGCCAAAAGAAGGGGCGGGTTTAGGACTCTACTTTAAAAGAATCGTTTGATTTGTTTTGGCAGATTGGCAAGCGGCGTCTCCAACCTGAAGCGCATATAAACTGGCTGCACTTGACACATACAGAGGCTTTCCATCCACCAGATGATCCAATACCATTTCCGTATCTTTAACAAATAAACCGCGACGCCCTGCTACAGGGATAGGTTGTTCTTGCTCTGCTCTAATTAATTTGCCTTGATCGCCATCAAACACCAGCGTGCCTTGATCGCCGTGGACTTCAAAGGTTCGTAATTTCTGCCAGAATATTTCTCCTTTACCATAGGTAACTTGGACAATTAAACCTTTGACAAACTGTAATTGAGCCGTACATAGACAGGCACGATAATAGTCTGAATTCTGCCAAAATTGAGCATTACAGCTAACTGTTGCGACGTTGCCAAATAAATTAGTAAATCGATGGATATGGGGTAATGCGGCTTTAAAGGGAAAGCCAAATAAATCATGATGGTATGTCCAACGCTGCGGTGCTGGCTGTTTCGGCACAATTGTGACATATCGGGCATAAAAGGGAGTGCCAATCTCTGGTAGCGATTGCTGTAAGGCTTGATGTAAGCCGCCCAATAGCTCAATATGTTCCACATGTAGAAGTTTGCCTTGAGTTTGGGCGAGGGCAATTAGGGATTGGGCTTCTGTTGGATCAAGGGAAATGGGATATTCGACGACAACATGCTTCCCTGCGGTTAAAGCCGCCCTGACAATCGCCCCATGATCGCGATTAATCGTACAAACAAAGACTAAATCCACCTCTGGATGTGCCACCACCTGTTGCCAAGATTCGACAGCGCTGGTTTGGTGACGTTGTACAAAGTCTTGCACTGTTTCCGGGGTATGTCCACTGACAACCACTAGCTGCGATCGCGCATCCGCCTGCAAGGTTTGCGCCCGTTGGTTGGCGGCATATCCAGTTCCGACGATACCAGCCCTAATTGGCAGTTTATCCATCATTTTTGATTAGTCCTCTCGTTTCATCCCTCGGATAAATCACGAGGGCTTTCACCATCGCTTATGACGTAAAAATCCCCCTATTCTAGAGTAACTAAGTAGGTGAACACAGACAAACTCACCAAACGTCCTGGTTATTTTACCTTATTTTGCTTTCTGGAAGACTCTTTTTTCAAAAAAGCACCAAATCCCAGCGCTACACCTGAACCGAGAATAGTCAAGGGTTCGGGAACAGGTTCGCTGTTACCCACTTGGATTTGATACGCAAGGTTAGAGCGAGTCGGTTGATCTCCAGTCCAACTGAAGCTCACTGTACCTTTAAGTTCAAAGGATTCTGAGATATCGCTAATCCGCAGATAGTTTACACCGCCATCCTGAGCTACAGAAGAAAAGCTTAAAGGTAAATTGTTGAAAGACTTACCCTCGACCTTACTAAAGCTACTAGAAGTATTTCCATTAACAACTGATTTTGTACGGATGTATATCGTGTCGATTGGATCGCTAAAAGCTTGGCTGCTTAGTAGTGTTCCGCCAACATTATAATTGACCATTGAGCCATCGTAGTTCAATGTGAAATCGTATTCTATACCATTCCCCCATTCAAACTGTGCTGACTTCACAGGGTTTCCAGCTTTATCATTAATCCCTAACTCTCGCTCAGCCGTGTTCAAACTGTTATTACCAACTCGCCCCTCAGCAACGAAGACTTCGGTAAATTCCCCACTATCAATTAACCCATCGAAATCGTCATCGGTTAAGTTGGGTAGACTCGTGACTGTAGCGGCACTGGCAACACCCGAAACGAGAAACATACCCACAGTGGCTAAACCAACGCCTAAAGCAACTTCAGCTGCTCTGAAAGAAATTTTTGAGTAGATGCTATTCATCGTTACACCCCGTATATACCCTTATCTCACAGTATAATTCTCTCTTGAGAGAATTTATGTGAAGTGTTGATAAAGTAAGATCCAAATCCTAGCGCCAAACCCATAGTTATGTTAAAGCAACAAAAATTGTCAATATTTTTTAAGTCGGGCAGCATTTCTATGCCAACCAACGGGGAAGAACTTGAGCATTGTCTATAATTATTCTTAATTAGCTAGACGGATGCTAGCTGAATATCCCCGAATCAACCCAATAGGGACTGTTGAGAAAAAAAGCATTAGGAGAGTTGATCTGTAAGTAGTTTCTTGCGGTTGAACTTAACTCTAATGGCACTGAAAAGCGTGCATTTTTGGCTCGCCGAAACTCTTGATATAGCGTAGGGTGGGCATTGCCCACCAACATACCAGTCAGTACCATTCAACTTAACTCCCCTCACCAAACCGATATCCCTTCCCGTATACCGTGTGAATCAGGGGGGCTTCACCAAGAGCCTCTATTTTGCGGCGTAACAAGCGAACTAAAGCAGCTAAGACATTACTACTCGGTTGTGCCTCATCCTGCCACAACTGTTGATAAATTTCCCCATGAGTCAATAGTTGACCCGAATGACGCATAAAATAGTCCAGAAGCTGGGTTTCTTTTTCCGAGAGTTCAATTAATCGTCCATTACGATAGGCGAGCTGATTTTCCACATCCAGTTCTAAAGAAGCGACGCGCAACCGAATAGGCGCATTTGTTTCCGTCGCCGCCTTCCTCCGCAACAGAGCACGAACCCGAGCCAGTAATTCTCGTAGTTCAAAGGGTTTAACTAAATAATCATCAGCCCCAGCATCTAACCCCATCACCCGATCATCAAGAGTATCTTTAGCCGTAAGGAAAAGAACAGGCGTTGTTTTCCGGTGCGATCGCAACTGTTGGCAAAGCTCTAACCCAGACTGATGGGGTAACATCCAATCTAAAATAAGTAAATCATAGTCGCTTTGCATTGCTAACTGGTATCCGGATTGTCCCTCGTAAGCCACATCAACCTCGTATCCCTCCCGCTTGAGGACTCGGCTTAAGGGATCAGTGAGTTCAACTTCATCATCAACCAAAAGAATACGCATTATTGGTCATTGGTCAGTGGTCATTCGTTAGGGAACAGGGAATACACTATATCATGGTGAATATTGCTGCCCTTAAAGATGCCAATGTCTGTATCCCGGCTCAATGAAACCGAAAGCTGGTTAGAAGCCAATCAGCAGTATTTGATGGGAGAGATTGCGCGAGTGCGCCAAGGGTTGGAACGCAAGAGTGATCAAGTCACCACCGGTATCTCTCTCACCTTAACCAATGGCTTCTATCCGAATGGGAATGGTTTGTACCATCAGCCCGACACGTCTGTTTCACCGCCTCCCTTGTTAAATCAGCTTTGCCAAATGTTTGGGCTATCCTCATTTGAGCGAGATTTGCTGCTCTTATGTGCTGGGATGGAATTTGATGCCTCTTGGGGGTTACTCTGCGGCATCGCTCAGAGTAATGAGCAATTAAAGTATCCCACATTTGCTCTAGGGTTGGACATATTACCCGACGGACATTGGGGGGCGCTGTCGCCAGATGCACCGTTGCGTCGCTGGCGGTTAATTGACGTGGGTGAAGGGGTGACTTTAACCAATAGTTCACTACGGATTGATGAGCGGATTTTGCATTACCTGCGCGGCGTTCAATATATTGATGAGCGCTTGGCGATTATGGAGGAACCCATGCCTTTACCGGGTATTTTGGTATCCTCTCATCAGCAAAGTGTCCAACAAATCGCTACAACCTGGTTACAGGTGGGCGAGGGTACATTCCCGGTGGTGCAGCTATGTGGGGAGGATGTCACCAGTAAACGTGCGATCGCAAAAGCTGTATGCGATCATCTAGGGATTAATCTCCATGCTCTTTCTGCTGAATCTCTACCCACGGATACCAGTCAACTTAATATTGTTAAGATACTCTATGAACGGGAATGGGCATTAAGTAGCACGGTTCTGTTGTTCAACTGCGATCATCTCGAAACCAATGATCCAGCCAGAGAAAGCGCGATCGCTCGTTTCATCGAAAGCCTCAACACACCCTTAATTGTCACGAGTCGCGATCGCCGCCGCCAACGCCAGCGTCCGATCATTACTATAGATGTCCATCATCCCACAAGCGACGAGCAGCGTTTAATTTGGCAAAACGCTTTAGCCGATAAAGCCCCCAAACTTCAGCCTTCAATCAACCTATTAGTGTCTACATTTAACCTCAGTGCTCCCGATATTCATACGGCTTGCTTAACCCTCAAAGGAATGAATATCGAGACACAGGAAGAAGACGAGCAACTCATAAACGAAGACATTGATAACTCATCCGTCATCCCACCCATTACCACTAAATTGTGGGACGTATGCTGTATTCAAGCCCGTCCCCGCATGGAAGAATTAGCCCAACGAATTGACACAGCCGCCACTTGGGACGATTTAATTTTGCCGGATATTGAACGCACTGTATTGCAAGAAATTGTCACCCATGTACGCCACCGGATGAAGGTGTATGAAAGTTGGGGATTTGCCGGAAAAAGCAGCCGTGGGCTGGGAATTAGCGCTCTATTTGCGGGGGCGAGTGGAACCGGGAAAACTATGGCAGCAGAGGTGATCGGCAAAGAGTTACGATTGGATGTTTATCGGATCGACCTCAGTTCAGTTATTAGTAAATATATTGGTGAAACTGAAAAGAACTTACGCCGGGTTTTTGATGCCGCAGAAGGAGGCGGATCGATTCTTTTATTCGATGAAGCCGACGCCTTATTTGGTAAGCGTTCTGAGGTAAAAGATTCTCATGATCGCCATGCCAATATTGAAGTCAGTTACCTATTGCAACGCATGGAATCCTATCGAGGATTGGCAATTTTAACGACCAATATCAAAAGTGCATTAGACCAAGCCTTTATGCGCCGGATTCGCTTCATCGTTCAATTTCCCTTCCCCAGCGCTGAGCAACGTAAAGAAATTTGGCAACGCATATTTCCCAAACAGACACCAACTGAGAAACTGGATTATCGGAAATTGGCAAAACTGAATGTAGCGGGCGGTAATATCCGGAGTATTGCCATGAATGCAGCATTTATCGCGGCAGATGCTGGGGAAGCCGTGCAGATGAAACATATTTTACAAGCCACTAAGAGTGAATATGTGAAACTAGAGCGACCATTAACCGATGTGGAAATCAGGGGATGGGTTTAGGGATTGTAACAATTCATGTAGAGACGTACCATGGCACGTCTTGTCAATTGATTGTGTGTAGGGGCGGGTTTAGCCGTTTAATTTGAGTATCTACTGATAACCTTTCAACAAAACCCGCCCTTCTTTGTGGCTGGTGTGATAGTTTTGTGCAAATCTAGTAATCGATTGTGATTACACCGACTGCATTTCTAGTCCCCTAGTCACCTCTTCACCCATCCCCAATCACTATTCCCTAAAGTTCCGTAACAATTTGAGCGATCGCGAATTGCAAAAAGGACTTGTGCAGGATAATATTAAGTATTCACAAGTTGAGTTGGGAAGACTGGTCATGGGTAGCCGACGGCGTCTTAACAAAAAAACATCCTGGGAATCGACTTCTTTACCAGTACGGAATCCTTTACAACCGCGCCCCTTCGGTAAAGGTATCCAGGCGAGACGAGCAGAGTTACCAACAACCAATGTCTTGCAAACTCGTCCCTTCGGGACTCCCAAGCAGGCATCTACGCCTAGACAAGAGATGACAGATCTCCAAGCTCAACTCAAACAGGCAGAAAGCTTTGGCTATAATGCCGCTAATATTCCCACCGTACCTTCGAGTAGCGCTACACCAATTCAGGCAAAGCTGACGATTGGAGAACCGAATGATAAGTATGAGCAGGAAGCGGATCAAGTAGCGTCTCAAGTCGTTAATCAGATTAATTCGCCTCAGAGTCAGCCGTCGGTTCAGGGTAAGACAGTACAACGGGAAACTCTACCACCAGAAGAAGAGGAAGAGGAAACTCCCGTTAGTGCCAAACTCGAATCAGGAACACTACAACGGGAAGCTTTACCACCAGAAGAAGAGGAAGAGGGAACTCCCGTTAGTGCCAAACTCGAATCAGGGACACTACAACGGGAAACTCTACCACCAGAAGAAGAGGAAGAAACTCCCGTTAGTGCCAAACTCGAATCTGACACTATCCAGCGTCAAGGTATTTCTCCTGAAGAGGAAGAGAAAAAAAAAATTAGCCCAAAGTTAATGAGGAAATCCCAATCGGGAACAGGGAGTACAAATGCCTCCGTTAACTTAGAAGAATCCATTCAACAAAAGCGGGGTCAGGGACAAGCCCTCTCAGAGGATATCCGCGAACCGATGGAGCAAGCGTTTGGCGCTGATTTCAGCGGGGTAAAAGTACACACTGATAGCCAATCTGACCAGCTTAATCACTCAATTCAGGCGCGTGCTTTCACAACAGGATCAGATGTTTTCTTCAAGCAGGGCGAATACAACCCTGGAAGTAAGGATGGACAGGAATTAATTGCCCATGAGTTAACTCATGTTGTTCAGCAGACAGGTACTGTTCAGCGCGATGATGATCCGGCAAAAAAAGACAAAAAAAAGTCTAAGAGTACCATTGAGGAACTCAGAGACGCATTGGGCGGTTGGGGGGCAGATTCAGACAAGATTTTGCAGTTGCTAGGTAAAGCGTCTGCCTCCGAGAAGAAGCAGATACTAGCTGACTCTAAACTGATGGGTCAACTTCAGAGTAAACTGAGTCGCCGTGAGATGATTCAAGCCCTCAATGCTCTGGAGGCTCCCCTTAAACAAAAGCTGAATGCAGCAATGAAGGGTTGGGGTTGTGATGCTCAGCTGATTAAGGATCTGACAGCCAGTGCCAAAGACGCAGAGAAGAAAGCCGTTTTAGCTGACACAGCACTGGTTAATCGACTCTCAAGCGAATTGAGTCGAGCCGATATGTTGACGGTTTTAGGCAACCTCAATGCGCCTCTGAGAGACAAACTAAATGCGGCGATGGATGGTTGGGGAGTCGATGCTGAGGCGATTAAGACTCTGACTCAGGCAGCATCGGATGCAGAAAAGCAGGGGATTTTGAATGACGCGGCACTGGTATCGAGGCTTTCGAGTGAGTTGAGTCGAGCCGATATGCTAGTGATTCTGGGTAATCTCAATGCCCCTCTTAAGAATAAGCTGCGTGTAGCAATGAGTGGTTGGGGTGCAGATACACAAGCTATACGCACTCTAATAAATAATGCAGATGTAGCCCAAAAGCAAGCGGTGCTGGCTGATGTTGCGTTCCTAAGGAGTATGTTAGCTGAATTGAGTTGGGATGACTTCGCCAAGAGCGTGGAATTGCTTGGTCGTCAAGCTCCTACAGCAAACGAACTTCTAGCCAATGGTAATGTACAAAGCGCCTTAGGTGCTGCATGGACAGATTCTCAAGTGAATGATCCAACAAATCGACATGAAGAAGGAGGCTGGATATATCTGAATCTAGTTACAGGTGAGATTTCTACTCGAAGAGCGCCTGCTGGTGCACAGGCAAGGCTGGATCTGGGGAATCCACCACAAGTAGATGAGTCGATAGTTGTTGGAGATTTCCACACTCATCCAAATCCTACATCACAAGGTTGGCAACCCAGACCAAGTACACAAGATCATGCACACGGAGCATGGGCAGGTGTTCCTGGTCTTGTACGTTCCGATATCGGTGATTTCACCTTTGGTCCCAACCAAAGACTCCATTTAGCTGGAAATCGAGGTTTTCCTGGCTCTTCTGGAGGAGTTGCTCCACAGGCTCGAAAAGATGGAAGTTATGACGAAATATAGTTCATAAATTCAAGAATAAATAGTTACTAAGAAAGGTGTTTACGATGTTGAATCGATTGGTTATGAATTTAAAAAAAAACGGCTATTTTGATAATTGCGTTGACTTTATTAAGTCTTGGCATCTTCGGAGTAAATGCTTATCAAGTTGTACAAAACCTTGATAAGGAGGAACAAAAAATGCAAATTACAAAAGAAAGAGTTCTGGAAATCGCCCGTGAAGATGCAGCGCGAGTATATCAAGACTTATCGATTTATGAAGTCACCATTGAAGCTGATGGGGAAAATTGGCGCGTTGATTACAACCTAAAAGATCCAGCAGTGGTTGGAGGAGGTCCTCATTATATTATTTCCGGACAGGATGGTACTATTCTTCAGCGGCGGTACGAACAATAAAAACATAAGAAGATTATTTCTTGCCTCCAGTTAACGTCAGACTGTTGACTGGTATAATCCCTATTGTCCGCTGGTCAGGAATAGTAATGGACATTGAACGGCTCAGACAACTCTGCTCACTTCAGAGTCTGAAGGTTACCCAAGATATCGACGAAGTGTTACACAGACTCAGGAATCCTCTGGCTGAATATACAGAGTTGGAGTTGCGGTCTGATCAGAAACACGTTGATCTGATCACCTTAAGCGAAGACCCCAACGCGGTGGATGAGTTTTTGGCAATATTAAAAGACCGAGGAACCCCTGAGCCAGATTGTGCCACAATGATTGCCCTGGCTAATTTTGGAGCGGGTTATGTTGTGGGAATGAAGCTGCCAATCGCTGGGTCAGTTTCCGGAGGAGAGATGTACATTCGGGGCGCAATTCCGCTGTCGGAAGTTGAGTACTTTTTGGCACAATGGGGTGTGGGTAAAGAAGCGATCGCGCAGATTTCAGGATTAGCTCAAATCTTTGAAAAGGATTACACTCATATTCTGGCAGCCGATGCCACGTCTCCTCCCAGTTTTAGCGTATTTTTCACCACCTATCTCGTTCCCGGAGAGGAACAACATGACCGCGATCGCTTGCAGCAGGCGCTTGCGAAAACGGGTGTTACGGAAGATGGTATTGAAAAATTTCTGCCCTTACATCGTTTGCTGGGTGCCTCACGACCCGAAACTCTCTACTTTTCTTGGAGGATCAAGGATGGCAAACCGACAATTGGAGCTAAAATTGACTACGCGGGTGTTCGACTTGGGCTTGTTTCAGAGATGCTCACCAGTATCGGTGTAGCTAATCAAGCTAGACTCCCGATCAAATGGGGTACACAGCTTAATGTACGACAAGCTAACTATGCGAGTCTTGTCATTGGCTCTCACCAACTATCAGGTGTTCGTGCCTACTTTACCATTCCTAGTACAAAACACTGACGTAATGCTCAGTGGATTATGAACCGCTTTTCAAACCGAAGCCACCAATATTCTATGTTCAAGTGGCAAATGAATCGGCTTTTGCTGACTTGTATCTTCAGTTAACATCAGATTATCCACGGGCGGCGATTCGGATGATTAGGGGCAATAAAAGTAAAACAGCACCTGACTTTTTCAATGAAATAGGTGCAGCCCTTCAGTTTCCCTACTACTTTGGCGAAAACTGGGATGCTTTTGACGAAGGCATTACGGATCTCAGTTGGCTCGATGGGGAAGCTTATCTGTTAATGGTAAATCAGGCTAATTTGCTTTTACAAGACGCCCCACAAAAGGATTTCCAGATCTTGATGGAAGTGTTATCGGATGCTCATGAGACATGGCTGACGCAACCCCAAATCGTCAACGAAGACGAACAACCAACAGCGTTTCATGTTTTGTTAGCTTGTACGGATGAGCATCATTCTGCATTGAAACAACGATTGACTGATTCTGGGGTAGAGTTTCAGATGTTTTATCAGTAGGTGGACACAATAAAAGTCTGAGAAGAAGTAACTTTAGCTTGGCGATAAAACTTGACATAATCATAAAATAATGATAGATATCAAGTATATCTCCAGTTAAATTTGGAGGGGGTTATGGGTATCCGACGACGAATCCGCAAAAAACGGTCTGGGGAAGATGAGTTTATCCCAGCACCAAGTTCGTTACAGACGTACCCTTTGGCACGCTCCTTCGGGAAGGGTATCCAAGCTAGACTTGCTAAGTTACCTGTCACCAATCTCTTCCAGACGCGCCCCTTTGGTTCCCCCAAAAAGGCATCCACTTCATCCAAGGAAACCGCAGATATCCAGACGCAACTGAAACAAACGGAACGTTTTGGGTATAACGCGGCAAATATTCCAGTGTTTCCACCCAAGAAATCGAAAAAATCGAAAGGGAAAGAATCCGATCACGATCAGATTGTCATCCATAACCATCCCGGTGGAACGCCTCTGAATCAGGGTGACATTGTATCCGCGATCGCAAAGGACAATAAAGAAGTACAAGCCGTGGGTTACTATGGTAAATTTAGCCTACGGCGCAAGGATGATACTTGGCAGATTAGTCAAGAGCAAGTGGCGAGGGCTTATGCTCAAGGGGTTGAGCAGTGGTTGCAAGAATGCCCGAAGGAATTAACCGAACATTATCCGGCGAAAAAGGATATCCTGCAAGCGGGAGCAACCTTTAAACAGGATCGGTTTATGGTAAACTATTTTGCCTGCAAAATTTTGGCAGCGCAAAGTAAAGGTGCAGTGGTTTACGAACACCCTGACGAAAAGGAACTAATCCAAAAACGGGCAAACCTGTACCGCGAGAGAATTGTTGTCCCGCTTAAGCGCACCTCCCCTGTCAACGCTAATCCGACAGGTACGAGTCTGGGGACAAAGCTGGAAACCCCCAAACTGATGAGCGATCGCATAGAATAGTCGTTCGGTTGCGATCGCGCTTTCCTGATACAATCCCCCCCTGTTCCAGACGTAGTATACTA
Organism: Coleofasciculus sp. G2-EDA-02; assembly: GCF_040226375.1. NCBI lineage: Bacteria > Bacillati > Cyanobacteriota > Cyanophyceae > Coleofasciculales > Coleofasciculaceae > Coleofasciculus > Coleofasciculus sp. G2-EDA-02. Next base: position 34,969 of record NZ_JAVKEW010000058.1, read on the forward strand.
CGTCTGGAACACTGATCAATGGGGTAATCTGATCTGATAGGATCATCCAGTCCGCAAGGGTGAACAAACTACCGTATTCCATGCTAATTTTAAAACGTTTTCATCAAATTATCAAAATACCCAGTATCCGAATTTATCGTTTTTCTCACTATAAAAAACAAATCCTGATTATCCTGGCTACAGTAAGTCTGATTTGTACCCAGGTTGTCGCTCAAGATGTCCCCATTTATAGCCCCCGAGACATCTTTCATCCGGTTATTGCAGAAAATGGCATGGTTTCCTCTCAAGAAAGCTATGCCACACAAGCCGGTTTAGCGGTATTAAAAGAGGGCGGAAATGCCATTGATGCTGCCGTAACCATGGGATTTACCATGGCAGTCACCTTACCCAGTGCGGGAAATATTGGCGGTGGTGGATTTATGCTCGTTCATTTAGCTGATGAAAATAAAACCATTGCCATTGATTATCGAGAAAAAGCCCCCAAAGCCGCAACCCGTACTATGTTTCTGGATGAAACGGGTGAGGTTGAGCCAGAAAAATCTCGCCATAGTTATTTAGCTGTTGGTGTTCCTGGAACGGTTGCTGGATTAACAATGGCACTGGAAAAATACGGGACAATTTCTTTAGCACGGGCGTTACAACCTGCGATTGAATTAGCTGAAAATGGGTTCCCTGTTTCCGAATACTTACATCGTTCCCTAATTGCTGTGAAAGAACGGATGCAGGCTTATCCGGCGAGTTGGACTATCTTTTATAAACCAGGGGGAGAACCGTATCAGATTGGCGAAATTCTGGTGCAAAGGGATTTAGCGCAGAGTTTGAGATTGATTGCCAGGGAAGGATCAAAGGCATTTTACCACGGCGCGATCGCAGAGGCGATTGTGGCAAACATGGAAGCCAATGGTGGCTTGATTTCTCAAGGGGATTTAGCGGATTATCAACCTGTTATCCGAGAACCGATTCGGGGTACCTATCGTGGCTATGAAATTTATTCCATGCCACCGCCCAGTTCTGGGGGAATTCATCTGATACAATTGCTGAATATCTTAGAAGCATTTCCCCTAGGTGAACTGGGACAAAATACCGCCCAAACCATTCATTTAATCACCGAAAGCATGAAACTAGCTTATGCGGATCGGTCTAAATATTTAGGGGATACTGATTTTGTTTCTGTCCCCATTTCTGGGTTAATCTCTAAACCCTATGCCAATCAGCTACGCCGCAAAATAAATCTAAATCAAGCAACGCCCAGTCAAACAATTGCCCCCGGAAATCCTAATCCGTTTATTGAAAGCAACAATACTACTCATTATTCAGTTATGGATAATCAGGGAAATGCTGTGGCGAATACTTACACCTTAAACTTCAGTTATGGCAGTAAAATAACGGTTCCTGGGACAGGGATTCTGCTCAACAACGAAATGGATGACTTCTCAGCCAAGCCAGGAGTCCCCAATGCTTTTGGTTTGATTGGTGGAGAATTTAACGCCATTGAACCGGAAAAACGGATGCTCAGTTCTATGACGCCAACGATTGTATTAAAAGAAGGAAAACCTTTTCTGGTGACGGGGAGTCCGGGTGGTAGTCGAATTATCACGACGGTTTTGCAGATTATTTTAAATGTTATCGATCATGACATGAATATTGCCACAGCAACTAATGCGGTTCGTGTGCATCATCAATGGTTTCCTGATGAGTTGATGATTGAACCAGGATTAAATAAAGACACCATTCGTCTGTTAGAGGAAAAAGGACATCAGATTACTCTCACCAATACCATGGGAAGTACCCAAAGTATTATGTTGGTTGATCAAACCTTAAAAGGTGCATCTGACCCCCGACGTCCCGGTGCTTTAACCTTGGGATATTAGATTCAGGCTCAATTGGTCTAGCGAGAAATTATATAGCAATCCTATATAGGATTGCTATAGCTGTTTTGACTGTAGAGGCGATTCATTAATCACCTCTACTTTGGTTTTCCAAGTTTACTAATTCTGAGTAATCACCAAAAACTCACTGGGGATTTTCGACTGCACATTATAGAATGTGGGAGTATACTGACGATTTTGATCCAAAATCTTTCTGAGTGTATATCCCCAAGCGTTGGAGAGTCCTAAGAACCACGAGTTTTTTCTCTCCCAGGTATTTCCCTTCATGTCGCTATCAAGTTGAGTCATGGTGAATTCTGCAATCCACTTAGGTAAACCGAATCCGAATACAATGGGAGTAATTTGGGCATGGTGGAACGTTTGATCAAACTCAACTTTATAAGTTAACTTGGTGAAATTAACCACATTGAGTAATCGACGTCCACCATCAGAAACACCAAATGTCCACTGAAATGGGGCAAAAACGGGAACAAGTAACGTTCGGCTACTCACGTCCCATTTCCCGCCCTCCAATGTTAGGCAATCATCGGGAAAAGGATTGCCATCCATGAAGAACACCCCTTTAAGAATGTCGGGTAAATCTGTTCCCCTGTCTTGTCTCATCCAAGTGGCAATATTATTAAGTTGCCGAGTTTCAATTGTTGCCATAATTTGTTGGGCGTATTGTTGATTGAGGTAAAACGGATAGTCGTTAAGCCAAAGACAGACAGTTAATCGGAGCGTCGAGCAAAACCATCAAGCACCAGATTGGGTTTGAAAGGAGCAAACTTTTTCATGTCCCACTCTCCCCCAGAAAATGAACGCCATTGATAATGCTTGAGTGCATATAAACAAAATAGCTTAACTAGGGCAATAGACAAGGCTCTACCCGGACAGTTGCGTTCCGGGTTTGAGCCATTCCACGATAAAATATCGCTGTGATCGCGTGTTGTTTTGAACGTATCCGGACTTTCATATTTTTTGGGATCACGATGAGCAGTAAAGACAGAAGCAACAAGGCGAGTTCCCTTTTGGAAGGGACATCGCTGACCCCCAATTTCTACCTCCATCGCTTCCGTAGACATTTGATTAAGAAAACGAACGGGTGGGTACAGACGTGCTGTTTCAAGAATGACTTTTTCGGTTAATTGGAGTTGGGCTAATGTTTGGGCGTTCGGGGTGTCTTGACAATTCCAAACTGCATCTATCTCAGAGATAACATTTGCTCTCAAGGGTTCATTTTGACATAAAACGCTGAAAACTGAGGCAAGTAGGTCACTTGTACCCGCCGTTCCAGCAACGTGGATCATATCAAACAGACTGTTAGCAACCTGCTGTTCGTTTAACTGATGTGTTGCCCCAAACGCCAGATACTCCTGATATTTGGGTGATTTCTTGTAAGATTCTATTAAACGTTGGCGATGCTGAATGTGCGGTTGTGTCTTCTTTCTCAAGAGTGTGTTATGAACAATATTGGGAACTGTGGCTAAGCCAAGATTAGCGCTGTAGGCTGCTGATCCCGCAATTTCTGCCTCAGATAATTTTAGGTTAAAAACGAGTTCGTGTAACAGCGCTACAATTATTTTGGGTAGGTCTGTTTTCACGTTCATTGTTCCCTGCTTAGCAACGCTAGCCAGTCCTTGATTGGCGAGCGTTGCTAATACCTCTGTCGTTTCTTCGGGTTTTGGCAAGGCGTGAAAGAATAAGGCGCGAATTCCGGCATGTTCATTACCGTTGGTTCCTAAACTCAAGGGATTACCTAGGAAGAAACTGCGAGCATTTATTTTCAATGGTCCTAAATAATTGTCCCGTTGTTGAGGAACCGTTTCAACTAATCTTTTTGCATCGGCGTAAGAGGTATGAATGATTGCCTGATCTAGACCGAGAAATTTATCCGAGATCTGTTCCTTCCGCACATACAAATAATCCCGCCATTGCTGAGTTAGTACCGGAAGGTCTAAAAAATAAGCCCTTAAACAAATGAGTTTGCCAAGGGGATTATTCCGACCAATTTTCGCCAAGAGGCGTGAAAACTTAAGTTGACGCTCATGGGCTTCGAGTATCTTTTGATTTTCCATCCTTATTCGCTAAAAACAATCAAATTCAATAAAGAAGTTCATTACACTTATTGCACTTTATGGCTTTCCGCTGTTTCTTGGGTAGATCCCGAAATAAAAATTTACATAAATTTATAAAAATATAGAATCTAAAGAATCTTGAACAGACTTGAAACACTGCTCAAAATAGTATACACTATGAATCTGCCTAAAGATAGAAATCTTATAGCCAGTCTCAATGATTTGTGAAAACCGATGGGGTTGAAAATTTAGTCCTATTAAGGATTTTTATTTCATAACTGATTTAGACGCCCTATATTTTTTAGCTTGATCGGGATAAAGCATTGACAAAGGGCTACTTTTTTGTTAATTGCCTTGGTAGTTCGTTATTTTCCAATCAGCGCTCGGTTAACAAATTGTAGAATAGGTTAAGTTTTACCCAGTAAGCGTTAGAGTAAAAATTAGGGAATTTTCCATCATCAAACAGGCAAAAATAAACCCAAAAACCATTTTTTGAGGCAAGGAATTAAAATGACAAAGTCGCAAACTATTGTTCAAGAGCTATTACAAGTTTTAAAACTCCGACTCCTTAACACGGCGGCGGCTCAACAAAAACTCAAGAAAAAAGCCGAAAAACAACAGTTTGAACTAAGTAAAGTTGTGGGTCAACTCGTCTTCAGTGATACGCAAAACCCCTTGCATAATATGGAAGTCGAGGTATGGGATCGAGATATTGGCACTCCCGAAGAGTATTTAGGGAAAGGGATCACCGATCGCAATGGTTATTTTGAGATTTACTATGATCCAGAACAAGCTGGCTTTAAAGATATACCTGATTTAGAATTGAGAGTGATCGAAATTCGCACCAGCTTCGATACTAACAATGAAGTGGTTCTTGCCAAGCGTCTTGCCTACACGATTAAAGGACCGGACAATGTCACGCAAAAAGAGTATGACTTTGGCACCTGCACCGTTCCATACTGGCTATACAACCCCACCAACCCATTCCCCCGCATTCTGTTTACCGATTTAGAGGGAACACCGGATGAAGATCCGATTGGTCGCAAACTGCAAGGCTATGAAGCGGCGAATCATTTGACCCCGATTAAAGCAAAGCATGTTATTGCAAATACACTTAACCCGAACAAACCTTCCCTTCAGGAAATCCAAGCCGATTATCCGCCGAATTCCACGATTGAGCTAGAACGAAAAAATCCAGGCTACACCCGAAGTGATGAATTCTTTGGACTGCGGGTTCTCAATGGGATGAATCCCTGCTTACCGAAAAAAAGTAAGAGTAAACCGAATGAGTACAAGGTGACGTTCAACTGGGATGCTTACGAAAAAGATAAAATTCATGACCTGCACAACGTTGAGGCGACATTTGAGATAAAAGAGGGCAAATTATTACCCACTTCGATTACCATTCAAAGCCGACATCCTGATTCCTACGATCCCTTTTCTCCCCTCAAAGAACCGCTCACCTATACTCCCAATGATGGTGAAAAATGGTTGCAAGCAAAGCGAATTTTCCGCACCAATACGTTCTACGCGGCTGAATTAATTGAACACTATATCAAAGCTCATTTGCAGATGGAGCAATATACAGTTGCTGCCTTCCGTAACTTGAGAAAAAATCCGCTCCGCCTGATGTTGATTCCTCATCTAAAAAGTTTAATTAACATCAATCGACGGGCTGATACTGTGTTGGTAGACCCAAATGTTGGCTATGTCACCACCGCAGGACCTTTGGTAGCAGAGAGTGTGGTTCAGATCTGCCATGAAACAATGGCGAAGTTGGATTGGAAAGGTTGGCAACCTCGTCAGCCTTTATGTGAGACGCATACTTATGCCAAGATAGCTAATCTTTATTGGCAGCTTTTGACGGAATACATTGAGGTATTTTTCCAAAAATATCAGGATGAGATTGAACGAGAGTGGATTGAAATTCATCGCTTATCTGATGATTTGGTTAGCCATAGTGTGGATTATGAACCCGGAAAAGATAGTGGAGGGAATGGCAGCGATGCTTATGAATGGTATGATACCAATGAACTGACTAAACCGAACAATTCAAGACGAACCATCAATGGCAGTCTAAAACTGGTTAGTCCAGTGACTCAATCGGACAAACCTGATGCCAATGATATGGAAACCTTGAAACAATTCTGTCGGTTTGTGATTTTCCACGTTACCTTGTGGCATTCCTGGGTTAATGATTCCCAAACTGATGCAGGTGGGGAAGTGTTTTATAATTCCCTAGCCTTGCGAAATGGTAGCTTTGGGAGTGAGGATGATCCGGTAATCTCTCCCGACTCAGCCGAAGCGACGCAGCTTCTCTATTTGGTGAATGTGCTAACGGCAATTAAGTACGGATACATCATCAAGAATGAAGATGGGGATATTCCCGCCGAATTCCGCACGATTCTGTTAAATCACAAGCAAGACTTTGCTAAACTCGACTTTGATGTGAGTAATATTAGAGCGCTGATCAATATTTGATATGAATAGAGATGTTGTTGGCAACATCTCTACAATCTAGCGGGTAACCTTATATCCCATCTGTAGGGGCACAATCCTTGCGCCCTTTGTTCAATTGTGCCTTTGAAACCAGCCAATCGTTCAGTCACCCTACAGTTTCTTTTTTGTAACTCTCATCCATCAAATTAGGTGTGCCACACCACTACTACTTTAGGCATGGAGTATTTTCATCAATGATTTAGTTACCTAATGTTACGTTTGCCAAAAACTGCGTCTCAGGTCATGTACCTTTAGAAGTAAGCCCCTACTCAGTCGGTGTTTGGCAATGCCTTCCTCAATTTCTCCTCTATCCCAGCCAGAACCAGAAAATAACTGTGCGGATTGCCTGTACATGACGTTGACCGGAATTCCGGTGCAACCGATAGAACATCCTGACTATCTGGAGTTTTTGCAACCGTTCCACACTCCAAAAATTGACCTGTACTTAACCCTTAAGTTTAGCCTGCAGTGGGAGTCTCTACCTGAAGGACGTGTTCAGTTTGGACTTAAAGGAGGAGCATTACGGCTGAGGGTAGAGGGTGGTGAGATTCCTTATGAGTCTCGGATTATGGGTTCTATGGAATTGGTTGTGCCAACGGTTGAGACGGATTCCCAAGTTAATAGTCTTATTGGCGATCGCGTCTCTGGGGAGTTAGATGTGCCAACCCTTGACCCTCAGGGGAATGGAACAACAAGACAAGGGTCACAAAATGGGAAACCTAATCATCATTCCATCTGTCATGTTACCACAAAGGTAACGGAAGAAAACCCAGCCTGGATTTTTGAAGAAGAACGGGGACAACCTATTTTAAACGGCTGGCTTAACCAAGTCAAACTAGCCACATTGAGAGTCTCTGCCCTTCCCTGTCACCTAGACGCCACATTTGAAGTGTCTCGACGAGATATCTGTTTGACCAATGTTGAGGGATTGTGGAGTCCGGATCTTAGTCGCAATAAACGAGCAGTGCTGGACAGGCTGATTATTCAGCAGTTGCTGGAGCGTAAGTTTAAGCCCTATCTCAGTCGAGTCGAGTTGCACTATGATGGATGAACGTTTTTTTAGCCAACTCCAAGTCCTGATTCAGAACGTTGTTGCGGCGGAAACTGACAATTTAGCTCAGCTAGCGGCGATGGTGGGTCTGAATTTGGCACAAGATTTCGCCGAGTCTAATCTCAGAGATACCCATCTTCGGGGTGCTAACTTGGTGAGAGCCAATTTACGAGGTACTGATTTGCACGGCGCTAACCTAATTAAGGCGAAGCTGTGCGGGGCGGATTTGCGTGGGGCGGATCTGATTCAGGCAAATCTGTGTGGGGCGGACTTGAGAAAGGCTAACCTACGCGGCGCCGTGCTGTGGAATGCGGATCTGACTCAGGCAAACTTAGAGGGGGCTAACCTCACCGATGCCAATTTAGCTGGGACAACCCTGAACTATGCCAATTTGAAAAGGGTTGATTTAAGAGGCGCTCATCTCTACCAGGCTCACCTCTACGCCGCTAACCTGAGTGAAGCTAAACTTAGAGGAGCAAATCTGGGGAATACTGACCTGAGAGAGGCGAACCTTAAGGAGGCTTCAATTATTCGTGCCTATTTGGGAGAGGCTAACTTACAAGGTGCGGATCTCGACGGTGCGAATCTGAGTGAATCGGATCTGAGTCGAACAAAGCTAAACCGTGCCAAATTGCGGAATACTCAGCTACGGAATACTGATTTCAGCCTCAGTGATTTGAGTCAGGCTACTCTGATTCGTGCCAATGCTAGCCACGCTCACCTGATTCGCGCCAACTTGCGGGGGGCGGACTTGATTCGGACTAATCTCACTGGTGCTGATTTACAAGGGGCTGATTTGAGTCTGGCTGATCTGAGTTTGGCTAACCTTTATTTAGCTAACTTAGGCAATGCTAACTTAATTCGCGCCAATCTGAGCATCGCTGAACTTGGCGGCGCGAATCTGAGTCGAGCCAACTTGAATCAGGCGGATTTGAGAGGGGCAAATGTGGAAAATGCTGAATTTGCTGGCAATCTGGGATTGTCTGGTGAGATGAAACGGGTGTTGAAACGGCGCGGAGCAATCTTGGCAGAGGTGATGAGCGATCGCGTGGAAATGTTAGCGTCTCGTTAATTGGATGCGAGGTGCTCTTTTTTCCCAGGTCGTGCGATCGCGAAATTCCTGGTAAGTCTCTATTCTCCCTACTGTTTTAGAGGGTCTATAGGAGCGCACATTTTCCCATGATAAAAAAATACCTGAAACAACAAAAAAAGTCAAGGGCTGACTCAATTTTTCCAAACTGTATCAATCAAACATTAGAAGAGGGTTGACAACTCAGAGCCGCTTTAGGATAAGCAATCCGCTGGTGATTGCACTGTTGCCAAACTTTAACAAAGACTTCCGCCGTAGTCAATAATTCCTCTTTTGTTAACCCAGAATCGACTAACTGGTTATCTTCCCATCGGGCTTTGAGGATTTTCTTAACCGTAATTAAAGCCGTATCCGGGGTAACATCCTTAAGCGATCGCAACGCCGCTTCACAAGCATCTGCCAGCATGACAATTCCTGTTTCCCGCGACTGGGGAATCGGTCCATCATAACGAAAGTCTACCTCGTTTACAGACTCCCCTGCCTCTTCCTGAATTCGTTGTTTAGCTTGAAAGTAAAAATAAGAAATCAGTAGTTTGCCTTGATGTTCGGGAATAAAATCGCGAATCGCTTTCGGTAACTGATGTTTGCGAGCCATAACCAGCCCTTCAGAGACGTGCTTTTTTATAATCGCGGCACTTTTCCAGGGGTCATTAATTTGATCATGCTTGTTGGGACCACCCATTTGATTTTCAATAAATCCCAACGGATCATGCATTTTACCAATATCATGATACAAAGTTCCCGCCCGCACCAGTTCCACGTTACAGTGAAGCTCACGGGCAGCCGCTTCAGCTAAGGAAGCAACAAACAACGTATGTTGAAATGTGCCTGGCGCTTCCGTAGCCAGCCGTTTAAGCAATGAACGGTTAGGATTGGACAACTCCGCTAAACGAATCGGCGTCACCAAATCAAACAACCGTTCTAGATAAGGAGATAGTCCCAAAGCCACAATACTCCAGGCTAACCCCGCTACCCCATATAGAGCCGCACCGGGTAGCACCGCGTACCAAATTGTGCCAGCACTGGCACTCATAATCAGATTCAGGAGCAGATTAACGCTGCCTTGGGTCAAGCCCACCACACCGCCTAAGAGCGCCAATTCCTCGCGCGATCGCATCCGTCCCGCAATCAACGCTCCCACCAAACCTCCTGTGCCACCCGCGATTAAAAATTCCCAGCTCACCTCCATACTAAACGTCACCAACCCCGTCAACAGAATCACTACCGTCGCGCCCAAACTCGACCCATAGAAACTCCCCACTAACAACCCAATTGCGGGTAGGCTATTATATTGACCCCCCAATAGTGCCAGGACGGGTGTACTCAAACTCAACAGCAGAACCAAAATATGGTCACGTCGCCGCAGGGGGGGATGGACTTGACGTTCGACCAACCAAAAAATACCCACCGCCCCGGTGACTAAACCGCCAAATCCAATCAGCCCTATCCAATTAATTTCGCGACGACTCAAGCCATAGTGATCCAGCAGCACAAAATCCGCCTGGGTGATCGCCTCCCCCTCTGCGACAATCACTTCTCCCTCAACAGCCGTAACCATCACAGGTTCCACAGCCAGAGCGGCTTGTTCTGCCCTGCGTTTAGTTTGTTCTTTGTCTTCAATTAAATTGGGCTTTAAATTATAGGTGAGGAGTTTAATGGCTAAGGGTTGTGCCTCAGCCGGAATCAGCGTACTCACCTGCACCGTTACCGCATCTTCTAATAGATCCGAGGGGAGTCCCGGCGGAATCCCTTGAGTCAGAATATTCCGAGTTGCGCCCTTAATTCCCTGTCGCGTTTCCTGCCAAGCGGAATCAGATAAGTCGAGTACGGATGAATCGTAGGCAGGAGTTGATTCACTCGTCACACTGGATGAAACCTGAGCCAATGCCTGTTGGTAACCCTGACGGGCAAGGTTTATTGTCTCAATCAGCTCAGAGAATGCTTGTGCAGACGCTATTTGACGGTAACTTTGCAATTCGCTCACCCCTTGAGTAAACGCCCGCGTCAACGGTTTTTTCTCTCGGTTAGGGATGACTACTCCCGGATCAAAGGGATTGATCGGAGCATTGTCTTCGGCGAAAGCGACAATCGCTTGCCATTCCCATTCTTTACTCTGGCGCAGATACTGCTGGGTGCTGGCGGAGAGCACGGAGGTTGGCACAAAGGGAAACGAACCGCTGACTTGTCGCCATTGGTCCATTTTTTCCAGGGATTGCTGGAGGTTTTGACTAATCTCTTGGGTCAGAGATTGATCAATCATTAAAACTGGGAACGAACCCGTGCGAGCGGCTTTGCGTTTTTCTTCTGTGGTTTTTGTGTCCTCAACACTAGCGTCAAAGGGAGCGGGGATACTGTAGGGAGCCTCTCTACCCACATCGAGGGTTGGTTGATTGTAGAAGCGGTTTCCCATCACGCTGGTGAGAGAAACGACTGCCAATACCACCATGACGGGTGAACGTCCTTGACGCTTTCCTGAGTGCCGTGGATTGCTTTTTTGACCCGATCTAGGACGGTTTGGTTTTGACCAATGACCTGGCTTTTTTTGATCGGAGGAAAGATCAGCATCAGACCCTCCGAATGGAAGGATAGTGCAAAATTGCTCAGATTTTTGCCGCAGGTGGTTTAGCTGTTGCGTCAACGAGTGGAGCGTTTTCATAGCAGAGGAGTTGCCTTTTTTGCTTATTCGGCCAGAAGCCTCACACTTAACTCAATGAGAGTGAGTGTGTTAGCGGAGTGGGGCTGATATCCCGATGAATCCCCAGTAATGCCCTCTCAAGTGGCATTGCATCCTTTTGGATTGGGTATTCAACAGCCAATTTTATTCCCAGGTTTTGTGTTTTCAACACTTCTGTTCTCACATAGCGCCTGATGTTTAAGTAAGAACCGCTTCAGAGTTCACAACGGGGTATTTATGGACTGTAATGTCTTAGTTTAGCTTTTTTTAGCTTACAAAGCATGGTTGACCCACCCCTACCTTAATAAACGACGTTGGATAACACCTGGTGCAGCGACGGCTGCTTGTTTGTACCGATCCTTGATATTGTTTTGATCGTAAACCCCCAGCCAAACGGCAAAGAATTGCTCGGTTAATTGTCGCCTGTTTTCGAGTGCCGGAATTTTTAGTGCAGCAAGTCGCCAGCTTACTGGAATACCATTGATACCTTGATAAACACCCGCTAATGCCCCTGTCAGAGCCGCCGTAATCGGGTTATGGTAACCGCTACGAACGGCACGGAGAACACAGAGGCGAAAATCCTCTGGGGTATAGAGGAAACAGTAAAAGGCTAAAGCGATCGCCATATCTGAGGCATCCCCCCTATTGCCTAAATTTGCTGGCTCCCGTCGCACATTCCTGGTGGTGGTTTCTAAATCTGCACCGGCTTCGATCAGGGTTTGGACTTGTTGTAATTGGTAGGCTAAGACTGTTGGTTGTGTCCCTAAGCCTCTGAGGATATGAGGAATTAGGGTGGTTGGGTTGATTGTTTCGGTGAGCATAACAGCCATCGCCATCGCGATTGCCAACACCCCAGCCGAGGCGTTGGGTTCGACTTGCCAAATTGCCGCCGCCTGAATTATAGTTTGCCGTAACCATTCTGGATTTTCGTGAAAAAAAAGCGCCATTTGCAGGGAAAGCACTGCGGCTTCGCTACTTTGTGCTTTACCTTTCAATTCTAGGAGTGAGGGTTGGGTTTGGCGACAATGAATGATCCAATCGTCTATATCCAGCCTGCCTGTGTCAATTAGACTCTCAATTCCACAGGTGGAAATTTTACTCCAATCTGAAAGTTGGGGAATATAGAGGTGGGACTGAGTGGGTTTGGGTTGGCTTTTGGCTAAATGTAGCGATTTCCAACCAACTGGACTACCGAGTTCTTGATCAGGCTGATGGCTGACAAGCTCACCGATCAAGCTACCTAGTAATGCTCCTTGAAATCGGCTGATCACAGAATGCTGCATTAATTTGCTCTTGCCACGGTTTTCAGGGTATGGACGAGAGCTAAGAGTCCCAAGCGATAACTTTCGGCGCCAAAACCGCTAATTTGACCCACAGCTATGGGGGCGATGAATGAGTGATGTCGAAAGGGCTCGCGCTGATAGATATTACTCAGATGCACTTCCACTACGGGCAGGGCTACAGCGGCTAAGGCATCGCGCAGGGCTACACTGGTATGAGTATAAGCACCCGCATTAATTAAAATACCATGATGCTGCGTTCTCGCTGCCTGTATGGCATCAACTAAAACACCCTCGTGGTTGGACTGTAATGTCACAACTTGACAGGATAATGACTTGCCTTCCTGCTGCAAGAGTTGGTCGATTTCCGCCAACGTCACAGATCCATAAATACCAGGCTCTCGGAGTCCTAGGAGATTCAAGTTTGGACCATGCAGGACGAGAATACTCAAAGAACCCCGAACTTCGTTCGGCACGTCTACAAATTACCGGGAACGACGGCGTGGATTGTGAACTGGAATGGGAATTGGTTCGGGTTCTGGCTGAGGTTCAGGACCCAAAAGGGTTTCAACCAGCTTACGTGCCCATTCTTTCAGTTTTTCCAACACCTTTTCTATATAATCCATTAAACTGAATGCTCCTGTGAGACAACTTAATAGCTTTTTGAGAGTCTTAACAACAGGACGAGTGTTAGAGCTCTTTCTCCGCAAGACTTTGGGGACTATTGGATGCCAAATGTGGAAACCCTGCCCAAGTCAAGTTAAGACTATGACGCCGATATTAAACTGAGCAGTTTTCCTTTTGGGATACACCGTTAAATAAGACTTATGCCTGTCTAGGTATGGTTTTACACAACTAGGCTTGCCGCTTACTTCCTGCTTCACTCTGGTGGTGACGGCACTTAACCAGTCCACAGGCTTAAAGTTGGGTGTAACTCACCCTTTGTATCTTTACAACCCATCTGTTGCATTTCTTAACTTTAAGCATAACACGACAGACCAAAGGCGAGCTATCCCCCAAAAGGAATCTGGAATCGATCCGGCGATCGCGACGGTTCCGTACTCCTCTACCTTTAGTTATAACTCAGGTTATACCTGAGCCGGATGGAATCGGCTCAGTAATCGGCGTCGCAGTTGGTCTAGGGCATAACAGGCACTCTGGTGACGAATCGAAGTCCGAGAGCGATCGCGACCAAAATTATATTTAAAACACTCCACTCTATCATCTGGCGTCGCCAGACCCATATAAACCAACCCCACCGGTTTAGATTCATTCCCGCCACCGGGTCCAGCAATGCCGGTAATACTCACGCCCCAATCCGTCGCTAGCCGCGATCGCACACCCAATGCCATTTCCTGGGCGACTTGTTTGCTCACCGCCCCCCATTTATCCAGATCTGATGACTTAACCCCAAGTAAGGAGACTTTCACGTCATTGCTATAAGCAATCACCCCACCCTTAAAATACTCAGAACTTCCCGGAACGGCTGTCAACAGACTCCCTACCCCTCCCCCCGTGCAAGATTCCGCCACACTCACGCTTTGATTCGCTTCCCGTAAAAGCTGACCCACAACCGAGGCGAGAGTATCTGTGTCTGAACCAAAATAGTCAGTTCCAGCAATTTGCCGCAAATCCTTGACAACGGGTTCAATTAGCTGTAATGCTTCACCTTGAGATGGCGCACGGGCGCTAACCCGTAACCGGACTTCTCCCTGAGAAGCGTAGGGGGCGACGGTGGGGTTCGTTAAATGGAAAAACGGCGCCACTTTTTCGGCTAAAGCCGATTCCCCAATCCCCCAGAATCGTAAGGTTTGACTGTAGATAATTTGTTTCCCCCAGCCTTGAGCTTTGAGATAGGGAACCGCCGTTTCTTGCCACATCCGGTGCATTTCACTGGGAACACCGGGAAAGGTGAGAAGGATTAAACCTGGGCGCGGTTGCCAAATTATACCCGGTGCGGTTCCAGTTGGGTTAGGTAAAACCTTAGCACCTTCAGGAATCAAGGCTTGCTTGCGATTACTTGGGGTCATTTGACGCCCCCGTTGAGCAAATTTGCGAGTAATATCCTCGATAATGTCAAATTGCTCAATCAACCCAACGCCAAAAAAATCCGCTAAAGTTTCCGTAGTCAAGTCATCTGGCGTCGGTCCAAGTCCTCCCGTAAAAATCAGAATCGCCGAGCGTTCGCAAGCCATCGCCAAGACTTGCTTTAACCGAGAAGGATTATCTCCCACAACGGTTTGATAGTAGTGAGGAATACCCAGATCCGCCAATTCGCGAGCTAAAAACTGGGCATTCGTGTTGAGAATATCCCCCAGCAGTAACTCGGTACCAACACAAATGATTTCTGCGCTCATAGATTTGTCCTTTGTCCTTCGTCATTTGTCCTTGCTCAAAACAGGGAACAGGGAACAGGAAGAAAAAAGCCTCCATGTTCTTCTAGTCCCAGTTATTTGATGTTACTGCTCAACCATTACTCATTCCGAGAATACTGATTGTGGTAGGGAGGTGTGGAACATAGTAAAAAAAGGGACAAATGGCAAATGACGAATGACAAATTTATACGAGTGTGGGTACAGGAATATGCAGATGGGGGTATAAGGGGAAGCGATCGCACAATTGAGCAACGCGACGCCGACAATCAGCGGCGATGGTTTCATCCTCTGGATTGAGTAAGCGATCGGCAATAATATCACCAATCTCGATAAATTCGGTAACGCCCATCCCTCGTGTAGTCATCGCGGGGGAACCCAGACGTAAGCCACTGGTGACGAAGGGAGATTCAGGATCGAAGGGAACCGTATTTTTATTGGCGGTAATATTAACACCACTCACCAGTTGATCCGCTCGTTTCCCGGTCATGGAAATACAGCGTAAATCCACGAGCATTAAATGATTATCGGTGCCACCTGATACAATTTTCAGACCCCGTTTTTGCAGTTGACTTGCCAGGGCTTTGGCATTTTCAATTACATGAGCCGAATAGTCCTTGAACGCTGGTTTTAACGCTTCACCAAAGGCGACAGCTTTCGCCGCGATCGCATGTTCCAATGGACCGCCCTGAGTTCCCGGAAACACCGCTTTATCCAACTTTTTCCCCAGTTCCGGATCACGGGTAAGAATTAAGCCGCCTCGGGTTCCCCGTAGGGTTTTGTGCGTGGTTGTGGTGACTACATCACAATGGGGAATGGGGTTCGGATGATGACCCGTCGCTACTAAACCCGCGATGTGAGCAATATCCGCTAGCAGGTAAGCGCCCACTTCATCCGCAATGCTTCTGAATTTTTCAAAGTCAATAATTCGCGGATAAGCCGAATAGCCACAAATCAGGAGTTGGGGACGTTCTTTGAGAGCCAGATCTCGCACCTGATCATAGTCGAGTTGCTCGGTTTCGGGGTTAACGCCGTAGTGACACACATTAAACCACTTCCCAGACACATTTACCGGTGAACCATGGGTGAGGTGTCCCCCATGGGATAAATCCATCCCCATAATCCTATCTCCTGGCTTGAGCAGCGCCAGGAATACAGCAAAATTGGCTTGAGCGCCGGAATGGGGTTGGACATTCGCATGAGCTGCACCAAAGAGCCGTTTAGCCCGGTCAATGGCAAGCTGTTCTACTTTGTCGATGAATTCACAACCGCCATAGTAGCGCTTTCCCGGTAAGCCTTCAGCGTATTTATTGGTTAAAACTGAGCCTTGAGCCGCCAGTACCGCAGGCGAGGTAAAGTTTTCACTGGCAATCAATTCCAGATGGTCACGCTGGCGCTGGAGTTCAAGGCTTATCCCTTCAGCCACTTCTGGGTCAGTTTGGGCAAGAAAATCTAAGTTTGTTTGAGTCACGTCCGTCAATCCCTTACGATGCTATTGCCGTGCAGTTGGGTTCATACAAGTTTTACCATATTGCCCGTTGCCGTTGCTTTGCTCAAACCCTGACCCACCTCCCCAGTTTTTCTCAGACGGTCAGTATTTAGTCAGAAAAGTTAAGCTGTGTGTTGATCGAGAGCCTCTAGCTAAAGACATAAATTAAGATGGGAGCAGCGGTCTAGTGGATTTGACCGGAGGCGTTCTATGTTAGTTATTCTTACCGAAGAGCAAATTCTTTCCCCCAATCAAGTTTGTCAAAGCTGTTTACTGGCTGACAGCAAGGGTCAACCGCGTTGGCGTCAGGGTAAGCTGGGCTGTGGTCATGCTGTTCGTAAACTCACACCCCATCAACCGGAGCAATATGAATGTGAAATGGGTTTCCGCATCGCTAACCTTGAGTAGTTTATCATCCGGGGCAATAAACTGAACTATTTTCTCTGCCTGAAATAGCCCTTAAATCCCGACCAATGACCGATGACAGATGACAACGTTCATCGAAATAGGTCATCTACGCTATCCTGAACATAGTTGGATAACGATTTGTCCCCCAAACCCACAAAGGAGAACCAAAGATGACTTGGCGCGGATCAACGACTGTTAAAGATCGAATTTTTGCTTCCCTTACCTATTTACTGCCTTTATTCTATGTAATGCAGTTTGCGCTCCAGTTGAGGTTGCCTTTATTGGGCCAAATTCCCCTTTTGGGAACTGCTTTAGAAATACTTTTACTCCCGGTAGCTATTGTTTTCACGTTAGTCCCTTTCGGTTTAGCCGGAATTATCATTTTTTTCGTTTTGTTCTTGCTGGTCGTTAGAAACGAAAGGATTGCCCATTTTATCCGGTTCAACACAATGCAGGCGATTCTTTTAGATATTCTTTTGGTTTTATGTAATTTGCTTGTCAATATTGTGCTAAAAGGACTGGGTTTCAATTTAATAACAGAAACATTGTTGAATGTCATCTTTTTAGGAACAATTGCTGCTTGTTTCTATTCAATCGTTCAATCCTTGCTCGGTCGCTACGCTGAAATTCCCACACTTTCGGAAGCGGTTTACGCCCAAGTTCGATGATTGGTCATGGGTCATTGGTCAGGGTTTGAGGACTATTGACAAACACTTTATTTCCATCGACGGACTTAGCTCTAAATAAAAAAGGGCTAAAATTTACCTTGTCACCCTTGTCCCGGCTTAAAGGGTGACTGGCGCAGAACGGGGAACAACGGTGTTCTCTAAATGACCAATCCCCTCAATTTCCACACGGACGCGATCGCCGATTTGCATTGGACCAATTCCTCGGGGTGTACCGGTGAGGATTACGTCTCCGGGAAGCAATGTCATAATCTGAGAAATGTAGGAGACAAGAAACTCAGGAGCAAATACCATTTGATCAATGGACGCCGATTGTACCGGTTCAGGCGCATCATTTAAAAACGTCTGCAACTTCGCCCCCGCACTCAATTCCCGCACAATCCAAGGTCCTAGGGGACAAAAGGTATTAAATCCCTTTGCCCTAGTCCATTGACCGTCTTGTTGTTGTAAGTCACGGGCGGTGACATCATTGGCAATAGTATATCCCCAAATTCTTCCCTGGGCTTGTTCGGGTGTACAGTCTACACAGAGTTCACCAATCACCAGCGCCAACTCTCCCTCATAGTCCACCCGCTTTGACTGAGGCGGGAACTGGATTTCTCGATCCGCCGCTGTGATGGTTGTGGGAGGTTTGAGAAACAGTAAGGGTTCCTGAGGAACGGGTGTTCCCATTTCAGCGGCGTGGTCAATGTAGTTTTTCCCGACGGCGACAATCTTGGATGGCGCACAGGGAGCCAATAATGTGTAACTATCAGACTCCAACTCCAGAGCCGTCGGTTGACCCTGTAGCCAAGGCGGTGCATCCAAAACTTGGATACTGCGGTTGAGTTGCAGTAAGCCATAGTAGGTTTGCCCTTGAGCCGTTTTAATTCGGACGTAGCGCTGCGCCATGATGTTAGAGATTCCTTCGTAATTTAACTTTTTCGCCGTAAGTCCCCCGTTATAATCTTAGATTTAACGGTGGGATATAAGGCGTTTTTAATGTATAATAGAAATGTCAAAGGTTATGCAGGAATGTTCTTCCGGGCTTGTGTGAGTGAAAAGTAGGCTTATACGCTTTAGCATCCACCGCTTTAGGGTTGCCGGAACCTCCACGAAAGCAAAGAACTGGTGTAAAGACACCAAAAGTTATCAAACTCGATACGTTGTACCCAGGGACTCTGGGGAATCAAAATGCCTATGCAGTCGGTCTGTCGGGGAGTAAGTCATGAGGCTGCTCTAGATAAGTGGCGAAAAACTCGTAAGAGATGTAACTAGGAATGTCCTATCGTGAGGTAGGAAGCCTACACCATAATCTTTGATTTGGTGTAGGAGGATGTCACTGAGAGAGTTCTACTGATATGGGATTGTGATTGACCCTGGCAGCTAGCTAGAATTAATACCAAAAAATAGTAAAATTGCAATAGTGTAATCTGGGCGAATTGTCGGCCTCAAAGCTAGAGAGGGGGCAAAAACTCAGATTAGGCATAGAACAGAGCAGTTAAGTCGGCTCATATCCTTGCTTGTTTGACTGGGATAGCTTCCCGATTGAAAACCGTGGCTATCTTGAATCAGCCAAAGAAGCCCAATTGTCCATAAGGAGAAGACCATTTGTGAGCGATAGTTACGAAATGATGTACATCCTGCGTCCTGATTTGTCAGACGAGCAGGTTAACCAAGCCATTACCAAATATCAAGATCTCCTGCAAGAGCAAGGTGCACAGCAGATTGAAATCCAGCATCGGGGTAAGCGCCGCTTGGCTTATCCCATCCAAAGACACCGCGAAGGGGTCTACATTCAAATGAACTATCAAGCACCCCCGACTCATGTGACTCAGATTGAGCGAGCTATGCGCTATGGAGAGGAGGTTATTCGTTATCTAACGCTGAAACAGGAACTTCCCCCTGAACCCCAACCCGAACCGGTTGAGGTAGAAGCTTAGCGGGTTTTAGGGGAGCACGCCTCGTCATTGGTGTCAACTTAAGCTTAAAACGAAAGCAATACCTTGATGCTAACCCCACCCTAACCCTCCCCTTATCAAGGGGAGGGAACATTTCCCCCCTGCGAGGGGGGGATTAAGGGGGGTTAAGATTAAGGCAGCGAGATTCAAAGACTCACTTAGCTTGCATTTCCTCTTATGTTGACACGGATGACGCCCCGTGCGCCCCTACCGTCTTAATTTAAGGCATCAGTTGCCCAATTTGTCTCGTAAGAGCAGCGCTGGGTACGTCAAAGACAGGGGTTCATCCTGGGAAAGGGTGATGGCACACAACAGCTTCAATCGGTCAGAAGCCCAATAAATCCTGACTTAGGCAACAATAGTAGGAAGAGTCATATTAAGATTACTCGAAATCCTTATTTCCTTATTGTTCATCATTCAGGTTTTACCGCGATTGCACCCAATTGGGGCAAATCAGCACTAGTTGTTGTGATCAAGTCCCTTGCCTAAACCTCAGACTCTTGTTGCCCGAAGCTCCTGAACCCTACCAGCATGACTGTAACGGATACTGTTACCCATAAAATTTCGAGCTGGAATCGGCAAATCTATAAACGCTTGAAACTGGCTCTGAGTCTCGGATTGCGTCGTCAAATTTTTGTGGCGATTTGTGATGATCTGAGTCTGCGGAATCGTCTGGCGGGTAAACTACATGGGGAGTTGGGTACAACTTGTGCGATCGCGCCTCCCAATGATTCAATCCCTACTAATTTAGTCAGCCTGAATATCAATGTCAATGATCCTCATCCCTTTGCCCAAATTTCTGCCTGGTTGGCTCAAAATCCCTATTCCCCCATCACCACATCCCCTCCCAGTTTCCAACTCCTCGGTATTGAACGCTTAACTCGTCAATCGCCAACGATACAGCAATTGTTTCTGAGGCGGTTACAGTCGATTGAGCGTTATTTGCCCCAGTTAGATGCCAATGTCTTGCTCTGGCTACCCCGCCCTTGGTTCCATTCCATTGTCCAGTCTGTACCGGAATTTTGGCAGTGGCATACTGGGGTATTCGAGTTTGAAGGGGAACCCACACCACTCCCCCCGATTGGTTCAACTCAACCGGAAGCCTCTCCCACTGCGGTGACGACTCAACAGACAACGGCTTCGTTCCAAGAAACCTTGCAGACGGTGCTGACGCAGGAGTTCGAGGAAAATCTTGATTTAGAGTTGTTCCAGGCTATTGTGGGCAACAATGGAGACAACAGCCGCGAGATGGAACCCCTTCTCGCTCCCACCAATGGAAACTCTGGTGCTAACCTCAAGGATAATGGGATGCTTAAGGCTGTGGACTTCCAGACCCAGGAAACACCGACACAGCCAAATCCTACCACGTCCCAACCCCTGAGTGAACTATCCCAGGAATCTCCCCATCTCCCTGCAGATGAATTGGCTCAAACCCCATCGCCCGCAGAGGCGTATTTACAACTGGGTAATCATTATCGTCACGCGATTGAACAGGGAGATCCCTCACCCGAAAATTTAGCGATCGCGATTCAATCCTATGAGCAAGCCTTACAATGGTTAGATGACACATCCCCTCACGTCCCTGATGTTCTCAACGATTTGGGGAATCTCTACTGGATGCTCTCCCGTTGTCCCCAGGATAGGGGAATCCAGCTTTCCTATCTCGAACAGGGGATTCAATCCTATCAACTGGCATTAACTAAGTTAACCGCCCAACAAGCCCCCCAAACCTACGCCATGATTCAAAATAATTTAGGCGCAGCTTATGGGGATTTGGCTCGCTATCAAGAGGCGGCTGAGAACCTGGAACTCTCAATTCGAGCCTACGAAGAAGCCTTACACTATCGTCATCCAGAAAATGACCCGCTCAAATATGCCTCTACTCAAAATAACTTAGGCACCGCTTATTGGCATTTAGCACAACATCACTCCCCTGTCAATAATTTACAAGCCGCAATTGGGGCGTATGCGGAAGCCCTGTGTTATTACAACAGCCGCTCAAACGCCACGAATTGGGCGATGATTCAAAATAACTTAGGTACTGCCTACTGGAATCTGGCACAGTATGAAAAACCGGAAACCTGGCTAGAGTTGGCGGTGATTGCCTATAAAGATGCGTTAACCTATCGTACCCCAGAGGTGGCTCCGGCTGCCTGTGCCGCGACTCAGAATAATTTGGGTACGGCTTATTGGCATCTGGCAGATCGCTGTGTGGAAGACCCTCAGCGACGGGCAGACTACTTACGACATTGTATCAGTGCCTATGAAGTCGCGATCGCGTTAGCTGAGAAATTGGCGCAGAATCATCCCCCAACACCGATTAACTTTGATGGTATCGCCACGCGGAATAATCTGGGACTTGCTCATTACCAGTTTGCGACTGAACCGTCTTTGGGTGCTGGGAAAGAGGATCAATCCAAACATCTGGAAACCGCCCTCCACCACCATGTTCAAGCCTGTATGGGAGTGGCAGCGCGATCGGATGCTTATCAAACTTCTTTGGAGTATATCATTAAAGCTATTCGGACTTTCTACCAGGAACAGGGAATTACCGGGCAAAATCTGGCACTCTCAAGGATACCCGGTCAGCTTTTACCGGAAATTTTGCCGCGCCTGTAGAGTTAGTTGGGGTCTGCTGAATAAGTCTGGTGGAGGGAGCTCTTGAAGCAGGGGAAGCAGGGGAAGCAGGGGAAGCAGGGGAAGCAGGGGAAGCAGGGGAAGCAGGGGAAGCAGGGGAAGCAGGGGAAGCAGGGGAAGCAGGGGAAGCAGGGGAAGCAGGGGAAGCAGGGGAAGCAGGGG